>NZ_JAEHBI010000046.1:0-42679 GCF_016483705.1 Bacillus cereus group sp. N6 | reverse complement strand
CAAAATCCTATCAAGTTTACTGTTGAAAAGAGTCAAACAGCTAAAGCTTCTGTTACTGCTACTAACAGCTTAACTAAGGGCGCTGTTGAATTAACTAAAGTCGACGACGTCGACGGTACTTCTCTTGAAGGAGCTATCTTTAAAATTGTTGATCATAACGGACCTGATGTTCGCACTGATTTAACTACTGATAAAGACGGCAAAATTTCTGTTTCTGATTTACGTCCAGGAGACTATCAGTTCGTTGAAACGAAGGCTCCTAAGCATTACGACTTAAATCAAAATCCTATCAAGTTTACTGTTGAAAAGAGTCAAACAGCTAAAGCTTCTGTTACTGCTACTAACAGCTTAACTAAAGGTTCAGTCGAATTAATTAAGCTTGACGACGTTGACAACTCTACTCTTGAAGGAGCTATCTTTAAAATTGTTGATCATAACGGACTTGATGTTCGCACTGATTTAACTACTGATAAAGATGGCAAAATTTCTGTTTCTGATTTACGTCCGGGAGACTATCAGTTCGTTGAAACGAAGGCTCCTATTGGATACGATTTAAGTGCTAAGCCAATTCCTTTCACAATTACGAAAGGACAATCTCAAGTTACTTCTGTTACAGCTTTAAATAGTTTAACAACAGGTTCAATGGAGTTAACTAAAATTGATATTGATCACCATGGAACACTTGAAGGTGCCATTTTCAATATTTTAGATCACGACGGAAAAGTAGTACGAGAAGGTTTACAAACAGACGGGCATGGTAAATTAATCGTAAATGATTTGAAACCTGGTAATTATCAATTAGTGGAAACAAAGGCTCCTAAAGGCTATCAATTAGATGCATCACCAATAAACTTTACAATTGAAAAAGCTCAAGCTGCACCACTACAAATTACAGTTTCAAATAAAAAAATCGATTCTTCATCCGGTGGAGATGATAAACCAATTACTCCTCCTAATAAAGAAGAGGAAACGGGGAAAGAAACTTCTGAAGAACTAGAAAAAGGAAATCCTGACACACATGGTAAAGGAACTTCTGAAGAACTAGAAAAAGAAAACCCTGACACACAAATAAACAAACAGCAAGATGACCGAAATAAGGGTAAAGAACTTCCAAATACAGGTCACAAAAATGATCCTACTCAAACAGTAGGCATCGTACTTCTACTAGCTGGTTTGTTAAGTATTTTAGCTACAAAACGAAAAAAATATTATTAATAGTTTTTCACACCTAATCAAGTGAACATTTGATTAGGTGTTTTTTTATGCCAAAAAAGGACGATACATAGAGTATCGTCCTTTTAACGGGGTGAGGCTGCCCAAAAGTACGGAAAACCTTTGAACAGCCTCGTATTTTCATATGGATGCCTTACATATATCACTGATAATAAGTATGAAATGCGGAAACATATTTATCATCACATGATTCAAACATGAGAAAAGAAATCCTATAGGATTCTTTTCTCTACATAATCTAAAGTTTGGGTACACTAGATTCATGCAATGTAGGAGCTTTCCAAGCAGAAAGCGAACCTTCATTTAAAATGATAGCATACATATCTCCATCAAAAATATGCAAATATGCATATAGCGTTTTTTTATTTCTCAATGTCAGAATATTGAAAAATAATGAAAATGACGGTAAAATAAAGTCGTTATCCGTCTTCTTTTGTCAGTCAGAGAGAATAGAAGAATAGGAGAGGAAAAAATGAAAAAATCTTTGAAACAAAAAATAGTAAGCTCTTTGCTTGCTGTATCACTCGCTGTTAGCTTAGCTCCAATTGGACAAGCCAAAGCTGATTCCACGTCAGAAATCACACAGACTTCACCTATCACAAAACAAGTTGATGCAAGCCGCGCTATCGAACACATCCGTTTCTTATCCGAAACAATTGGTCCTCGCCCTGGTGGGACAAAATCAGAAGAATGGGCTTCTCGCTACGTTGGTATGCAGCTTAAATCAATGGGCTATGAAGTAGAATATCAACCATTTCAAGTACCGGATCAATACGTTGGATTTATTGAATCACCATTATCCACAAAACGTAATTGGCAAGCCGGCGCTGCCCCTAACGCACTAATTTCTACAGAAGCTGTTACAGCTCCTCTTATCTTTGTTCAAGGTGGAACAAAATTAGAGGATATCCCAAATGAAGTAAACGGAAAAATTGTTCTATTTGAAAGAGGAACAACAGTTGCAGACTATAATAAACAAGTTGAAAATGCTGTTAGCAAAGGAGCAAAAGGTGTCCTTTTATACAGTTTAATTGGCGGACGCGGAAATTATGGACAAACCTTCAATCCCCGCCTAACGAAAAAGCAGTCTATCCCTGTCTTTGGTCTTGCTTATGCACAAGGAAATGCATTTAAAGAGGAAATCGCTAAAAAAGGGACCACTCTTCTTTCTCTAAAAGCGAGACATGAATCTAACTTAACATCACTTAATGTCATCGCTAAAAAGAAACCAAAAAACAGCACAGGTAATGAAAAAGCCGTCGTTGTAAGTTCGCACTATGATAGTGTCGTTGGAGCACCTGGAGCAAACGATAATGCTTCTGGTACAGGATTAGTATTAGAATTAGCTCGTACTTTTCAAAATGTAGAAACTGATAAAGAAATTCGTTTTATTGCTTTTGGTTCTGAAGAGACTGGCTTACTTGGCTCCGATTATTACGTTAATAGTCTATCCCAAAAAGAACGCGATCGAATTTTAGGTGTCTTTAACGCAGACATGGTTGCAACAAATTACGATAAAGCAAAGAATTTATATGCTATGACGCCTAACGGTTCTCCAAACCTTGTAACAGACGCAGCCTTACAAGCAGGTAAACAATTAAATAATGACCTCGTACTGCAAGGGAAATTCGGCTCCAGTGATCACGTGCCATTTGCTGAAGTTGGTATTCCTGCCGCCCTATTTATTTGGATGGGTGTCGATAGTTGGAATCCATTAATCTATCATATTGAGAAGGTATACCATACACCTCAAGATAATGTGTTAGAAAACATTTCGCCTGAACGTATGAAAATGGCATTAGAAGTTATCGGGACAGGAGTTTATAATACACTTCAAAAATCTGTTGCTCAAACTGAACAGAAAGCTGCTTAATCATTTAAAAGACCACTGATTTTTATCGGTGGTCTTTTATTGAGAAAATATTTATATGCATAAAAGCATATTTCCTCCTGCTCATTATCCTATACAATATTAATTGTAACAAAAATGATTACAACTAATAAGGAGGCTTTTTCTACTATGAAAAAAATTATTTTAGCCAGTGCTTTAACTTTAGCAGGAATTACTGGCGCTACCGCTTTTATTCCTGAAACAAAGGTCGCTGCTGCCACTCAAGAACAAAGCTTTACAAAATTTTATTCTTTGCAAACTGGAAGTAGTTCTGAACAAGAACCTATTTTCCTTCAAAAAGGACAGGAACTAACAATTCAACCTAACAGTAAAACTCCTAGTTACAGTGTTTATGACTCAAATCATAACCTTATCGGGCGCTATTCTGATGGTTACGGCCGAATTTTCACTGCAAAAACAGATGGAAATATGTATGTTCAATTTCACGCACCTTTCGTTTACTATAGTCCTGTTAGCTTTTCTGTTACGTATACAATCCAATAAAATAAAGGGCCTTTCTCAAGGCCCTTTATTTTATTTCCCAATTCACTTTTACAAAACCATCTTTCACCATTACACCACTTATATTAAATACATACCTTTCATTTGCCTTTAATGTAGCTTTGAAAGTACCTTTTTTCGATTCACAGATCTCTTTTAACTCTCTTATACCTTCTCCTTGCCTTTCATACAAGCTAAAGCATAAATTCCCACGTTTTGCATCTGTCTCATAAGAAAATGTTACTTCTGTATCTTTTTCATACTCAAGTTCAATATCTTTCCCAGTAATATCCCATGATGAGAATTTTGCCTCGTAACCGGTCTCCCCTTGCTTCTCATTTTCTAAATATATATCACCAGCTCTCCACATATCATCTAACGTTTGAACGAAAGCAAAGCCGCTCAGTAATACAAACATCGTACTTGCAAATATGACAACTAATGTTATCTTTTGTTTTTTCATAGCCTTCATCGTATGTTCTCCTTCTATTTTCTTGTTACTTCTTCGTATCATATATAACAAAACTCCAATAAAAAATGGTAATACAATCGCTATAACACTCCACCACTTACTTATTCCACGCGTTTTCGCATCTGTATACACCCATGATGCTACACATACTAAAAGTGCTATAAAAGTCAAAAGCATTGTAATCCCAGCTATCTCAAATACTACAAATGGATTAGCGAACTCTATCATGTAATTTATACTCCTTCTTTAAAAATGACTGTATGACAACATATATAGGAACGTATAGATGCATCATAATCACACTTGCTATCAACATAGGGACTTTATGATTCAAATGAGTGACAAACTGCTCCATAACAACTGTTAATAAAATAATCCAAATAGCATGAATACAAACAACCCATCTTTTCTCTAATTTCCGAGCATTTCGTACGCTCTGTTTCGTTTTATTTATCAGCTCTCCGCTTGGAATCGTGTCTTCAGCTAAGCTGCCTCTTATCTTCTGATCAAACTTATCTTCCGTCATAAACAAACCCCTCCAAATGTTCCCGCATTTGCTTCTTCGCATAATTAAGGCGGTATTTCACCGTACCAATCGGTATATTTAATATTTCGCTCATTTCTTTATAAGAGTATTGTTCATAATAGTAGAGTACGAGCACGGTTTTATATTTTTCATTCAATAGCTGTATAACTTCACGTATCATTTCCGATTCCACTTTTTGAATAAATTCTTCTGATATATTCACTTCATCTGCGAAATCGATTTCTCCACCATCCTCTTTATGAAACAAATCCAATACGCGATCTTTCCACCTTTTCTTCTTACGATAAAAGTCATAAAACGCACGAACACAAATTGTAGTAATCCATTTTTTATAATTTTCCACGCTAGAAAGCTGGTGCCTAGAGGAAAAAACTTTTATCCAAGTCTCTTGAAAAATATCTTCTGCATCTTCTTTCGTTTTCGCTAATTTATGGCATAAGGAATATATTTGCTGCTTATATATATCAATTAATTCTTCTACCTTTTCTTCCATCTTAAACCTCCTGTCATTTATATAAGACGACGCAAATTCTCCTTTTATTTGATAAAATTTTATTTTTTTATTATCTCCATACAAAAAGGCAATCACAACATCGTGTGATTGCCTTTTACTGAAAACGAAAAATCGGTTAGAATACTCGGTGGCTTCGCGCCTTCCTCCTATTCTGAACGAGCCGCTTCTGCTTTTCTTTATTGTCCAGCTCTGCCTCCTAGCCCCTTCTGTCTAAGAACCTTCCCCACAAGAAGATAAAAAGCATCTTCTGTGGGAAAGAACCTTAGCCTTCGGGGCTAAACAGTCGGCTCCGCTTTTCTTTATTACATTTTTTCTGGTGCAGATACTCCTACGATTGCTAATGCATTTTGAAGTGTAGTGCGTACTGCTTTCATTAACTCATAGCGAGCTTTACTTAATTCTAAGTTGTCTTGGTTTAATACTTTTTCTGCATTGTAGAAGCTGTGTAATGCTGCTGCTAATTCAAATGCATAGCTTGTAATGCGGTGTGGCAGACGTTTTTGCGCTGCATCCGCAACTACAGCTGGGAATTCACCAAGTTTTTTCAGTAACTCTACTTCTTTCTCCGAAGTAACAAGCTTGTAATTCACGTCTCCGCCTGCAGCTAATCCTAACTCTTCACCTTGACGAAGAATACTGCATACGCGAGCATGAGCATACTGTGCATAGTATACTGGGTTTTCATTAGATTTTGATACAGCTAAGTCCATATCGAAGTCTAAATGAGAATCACCGCTACGCATTGCGAAGAAGTAACGCATTGCGTCCACGCCTACTTCTTCCATAAGCTCACGAAGTGTAACTGCTTTACCTGTACGCTTACTCATCTTCATTTTTTCACCATTTTGGTACAGTTGTACCATTTGGATGATTTCTACTTCAAGTGTTTCTTTATCGTAACCAAGTGCTTGAATAGCCGCTTTCATACGAGGAATGTAACCGTGGTGGTCAGCACCCCAAATGTTGATTAACTTATCGAAACCACGCTCTAATTTATCACGATGGTAAGCGATATCTGGCGTTAAGTATGTGTAAGAACCGTCGTTTTTAATTAATACACGGTTTTTGTCGTCACCGTAAGTCATAGAACGGAACCAAGTTGCACCGCCTTCTTCAAAGATCTCGTCACGCTCTTTTAATACTGCAAGTGCAGCATCGATTTTTCCGTTTTTGTATAATGATGTTTCTGAGAACCATACATCGAACTTAACACGGAAGCTTTCTAAGTCTTTTTGAAGTTTTGCTAACTCATATTTTAAACCGTATGAACGATAGAACTCATAGCTTTCTTCAGCATCAGCTTTTGCATAACGATCGCCAAACTCTTCAGCTAAACGCTTACCGATTCCAATGATGTCCGCACCATGGTATCCGTCTTCTGGCATTTCTTTCTCTAGGCCTAAAGCTTGCATGTAACGAGCTTCAACAGAAAGAGCTAAGTTATGAATTTGGTTACCAGCGTCATTAATGTAGTACTCACGAGATACATCGTATCCTGCTTTTGCTAATACGTTACATAAAGTGTCACCTACTGCCGCACCACGTGCATGTCCTAAGTGAAGATCACCTGTTGGGTTCGCAGATACGAACTCAATTTGTACTTTTTCACCTTTACCAGTATTCGTTTCACCGTAAGCTTCGCCAGCGTTAACGATTGTTGGGATTAAGTCTGTTAAGTAGCTATTATCCATGTAGAAGTTAATGAAGCCAGGTCCTGCGATTTCAATTTTTTCAATAGAAGCTTTTGCTTTATCGAAGTTTGCAACTAATTCTTCTGCAATCATACGAGGTGCTTTTTTCGCAACGCGTGCAAGTTGCATTGCCATATTTGTAGAGAAGTCACCATTTGTTTTATCTTTTGGAGATTCTAATACAACGTTTGGAATCTGTTCTTCTGTCGCTAATTCTGCCTTTAATACAGCAGCTTGAATTTCTTCTTTAATTAATCCTTTTACTTGTTCTAAAGAATTCATTATTTTGCCTCCTTCAAATTAAGTGTAATTGTATATCTGCCAGCTTCTTGTTCACTTAGAAGCAATGCGTACGTTAAGAAGAGTTGTCCTTTTTTCTTTTCATCCGACCATTTAAAAAGAACGTTATCAGTTTTCGTTTGCAATGCAAACGTACCAAGTTCACTCGTATACGTACCAGTTGTCCATTCACCTTTCACATGCGTTTGACGCATTGAAACAGCACCTGAACGCATAATGAGAACTTGTTCATCTTGAATTTTAATAATTGTTTTCACTTCGCCCTGTTCGTTCGGCTCTTGGAATGTTACATATGTACCTTGACCTTTTACATAGTATTGACCATTTGCTTCAAAAGCAACGGTTTCCTTCCTCGCCCCTTCACGGATTTCTGTTACGAAATGAACGTGTACCGGCAAGCCTGCAAGTTGTTTCTCCACGTCTTGCACACCTTTCAAATGTTATAGATATTAAATACTACTTATAATAAATCACTTTTCCTATCATATCAAAAAAAACCTCTGTCTGTCTGCTGAAAAATCAGGAAAACTCCATTTCAAAAAATAATTCACTTTCACTTTATTTCATATGATAAAATATTTTTAAAATCTAAATATTCTTTCATTTAAAGAGGTGAGTTATGTGCTACCGACAAAATTAAAAAAGGGTGATGAAATTAGAGTTATTTCACCATCTTGCAGCTTAAGTATTGTCTCAACTGAAAACAGAAAGCTTGCCGTAAAAAGATTAACTGACATGGGCTTTCAAGTTACATTCTCAACATATGCTGATGAGATAGATCAATTTGCTTCCTCTTCTATTTCTTCACGCGTTCAAGACCTTCACGAGGCATTTAGAGACCCTAATGTAAAAGCCATTTTGACAACACTTGGCGGATACAACTCTAATGGTTTATTGAAACATCTGGATTATGATTTAATTCGAAAAAACTCGAAATTTTTCTGTGGCTATTCTGATATTACCGCTTTAAATAATGCAATTTACACAAAAACAGGACTTATTACATATTCAGGACCCCATTTCTCTTCATTTGGAATGAAGAAAGGTCTCGAATATACGACTAATTACTTTTTACAATGCTTAACTTCTAATAAGCCTATTGAAGTCCTGCCATCTGAAACGTGGAGCGATGATTCTTGGTATATAGATCAGGAAAATCGAGAATTCATTACAAATGAAGGTTATATTTCGATTCATGAAGGAGAAGCAACTGGAGAGATTATCGGTGGTAATATGAGCACATTGAATTTACTACAAGGTACACCATATATGCCAAACTTACAGGGGAAAATATTATTTCTTGAGGAGGATAGTTTAACTGGAAAAGCTACCCTTAACACTTTTGATCGTTATTTACATTCTCTTATGCAGCAACCTGACTTTGAACATGTAAAAGGCATCGTTATAGGAAAGATGCAAAAAGGTGCAGAATGTACGATAGAAGACATTCAAGAAATGATTGCTTCAAAGCCTGAACTTACACATATACCTATCATTGCAAACGCAAGTTTCGGGCATACAACCCCGATTTTCACTTTCCCAATTGGTGGACGTGCAAAAATCATTTCTAATAAAGAGAATTCAGCTATTACCATTTTAACGCACTAAAAAAGGAGCGAACGATTCGCTCCTTTTACGGTTTTTCTATTTTTTCCAACGCTTTTTGCGGAATTGATTCTTTTGGGATTTCAGCCCATCCTTTTCCTTGCATACCTTTTGCATAAATTTTTATAAACGCCCCCGTATGCAATTCACGGTTCATCATTCTTTTCACAACTTGTAACTTTCCGTCTTCTGTATACCCTTTAAATGTATACAAGTATTCACCGTCTTTTTTCTCACCTTTATTTATAACCGCATAATAATCTTGTATTTCTTTATTTGAAAAGAAGTTGTCTACAAAAGCATGCACACCTTCTGTTTTCGTGTTTAAATAGTACGCTGTTCCACCTAAAATAATGGCGAATACAGCTAAAACTTTAATTACCAATTTCATACATGCGCCTCCTGTTTGCACTTCTTTCTCACTAATCTTATGTCTATACCTGTATTATACGGAAAAAGGCATACCATACTCTATTGAAAAGTCTTACACTTTCCTTACATTATTGTAAGGGTTTTTCAACTTATAGCAATTTCCCAATAAAAAATTTTTCCGTTTCATGAACTTTTATATTATTATTGAATGATACAAATTTTTATTACAAAAATCAAAGGAGACAGTTTTCAAATGGCTATCTTGCAAGGTTTAGCACTATTACTTGTTGTACTTTGTCTATTTACACTTTTTAGTTACCGTGCTCCTTACGGAATGAAAGCAATGGGTGCTTTAGCTAATGCAGCAATCGCAAGTTTTCTTATTGAAGCATTTCACCGTTATATCGGTGGAGAGATGTTTCATAATCACTTTTTACAATCAGTAGGAGAAGCTTCTGGTAGTATGAGCGGTGTCGCAGCGGCAATTTTAGTCGCACTAGCAATCGGTGTTTCACCCGTATATGCTGTTTTAATTGGTATTGCTACTAGCGGATTCGGTATTTTACCAGGATTTTTCGCTGGATACGTTTGCGCTTTCGTCGTGAAATTTCTCGAAAAGAAATTACCGGCTGGTGTAGAGTTTTTAGCAATTTTATTTATTGCCGCACCAATCTCACGCGGAATGGCCATGCTTATGGATCCGCTCGTGAATGCAACGCTCGGTAAAATCGGTTCTATGATTTCAGTTGCAACTACAGAAAGTCCTATCATTATGGGTATTATGCTTGGTGGATTAATAACAGTTATTTCTACTTCTCCATTAAGTTCTATGGCACTAACTGCAATGCTTGGATTAACAGGTTTACCAATGGCAATTGGTAGTCTTGCCGTAGCAGCCTCAGCCCCGATGAACTTTATTTTCTTTAAGCGACTAAAAATTTGCTCAAAGAAAGACACAATCGCTGTAGCAATCGAGCCTTTAACACAAGCCGATGTTGTTTCAGCAAATCCAATTCCAATTTATGCGACAAACTTCGTTGGCGGTGCACTCGCTGGTATTATTACATCTCTGTTCCAGCTCGTTAATAATGCACCAGGAACAGCATCACCAATCCCAGGACTTCTTGTCTTATTCGGATTTAATGACGTTGTAAAAGTAACAATTGCTGCCGTACTGTGTGGAATCGTTACCACTATTGTTGGATACATCGGATCAATCGTATTCCGCAAATATCCAATTCGTTCTGCTGATGAAATTCGCGGCATTACTTCGGAAGAAAAAGTTGCATAAGAAAAGAGCTATTCTCATTGTTTGAGAGTAGCTCTTTTTCTTGTCGTGTAACGGTAAATGAAATTATATCAGCGATTTTTTTAATATATCGACTTACCGACACATAACGACAAAATAAGAGCTCCCTATTCATATAGGAGGCTCTTATTTTATCCAGCTATAGCGGCTAGAATGATCGGTGGCTTCGTTTCTTCCTTCGAGGCAAAAAGCGCCTCTACGTCTGAAGCTCCATCCCCCTCACATTCTAAACGAGCCACTTCCGCTTTTATTTCTATCCAGTTACGCCTCTTAGACCCTTGCGTCTAAGAACCTTCCCTGCCAAAAGGTAAAAAGCACCTTTTGCAGGAAAGAACCTTAGTCACCGGGTCTAAACAGTCGGCTTCACTTTTATTTCACCCAACCGAGCAGCATTTCCCGCACGAATTTGCTTGCTGCGACTGGTGTTTGATCACTATGGTCGTAGACAGGAGCTACTTCTACTAAGTCTGCTCCAACTACATTTATATTTGAATTTGCAATTGCCACGATGGAATCTAATAATTCTTTAGATGTGATACCTCCAGCTTCTAACGTTCCTGTTCCTGGAGCGTGAGCTGGGTCTAATACGTCAATGTCGATTGTGACATAAACTGGGCGTCCTGCAAGTTTCGGTAATACTTCTTTTAACGGTTCTAATACGTCAAATTTATATAAATTCATACCTACTTCTTTTGCCCATTCGAATTCTTCCTTCATTCCAGAACGAATACCGAAAGAATATACGTTTTCCGGACCAATTAAATCGCACACTTTACGAATAGGTGTAGAGTGGGATAAAGGCTCCCCTTCATACGATTCACGTAAATCAGTATGAGCATCCATATGGATGATTGCTAAATCCGGATATTTTTTTGCCATTGCCTTAAAAATTGGCCAAGACACTAAGTGCTCACCGCCGAGACCTAGTGGAAACTTATCGGCATCTAAAAGTTTTGATACATACTCTTCAATCATGTCTATGCTACGCTGTGGATTTCCAAATGGTAATGGAATATCACCCGCATCAAAATATTTTACCTCTTCTAGTTCACGATCTAAATATGGGCTATATTCTTCAAGACCGATTGACACTTCACGAATACGTGCAGGGCCAAAACGAGAACCTGGACGGTAGCTTACTGTCCAATCCATTGGCATCCCGTAAATAACTGCCTCTGACTCTTCAAAACTTGGATGACTTTTAATAAATACTTTACCTGAATAAGCTTCATCAAAACGCATACTCTTTTCCTCCTTGTGTGGAACTTAAGGTATCCCAACCTTTCATTATTTCTCAAATTTGGAGCCTATAACTCCTCTTTCTCGATTTACCTGTGCCTTCTTTTTCTTACAAGAAGACTACTTCATTTGTAGCAGTGTAAGTAACTAGCATGTTCAAGCCTTCTAGACAAACACCTTAAATGAGTCACTTACACTTTATTTATTTCAATTTAACGCTCTTACTTAATTAAATCGCCAACAAATTTCGGTAATGCGAATGCTGCATTGTGTAATTCTTTTGTGTAGTATTTCGTTTCGATTTCGTGGAAACGCTCTTCACTCACTTCTAATGGATCATGTTTTTTAGATCCAATTGTGAACGTCCAAAGACCACTTGGGTAAGTTGGAATGTTCGCTGTGTATAAACGAGTAATTGGGAAAATCTCCTTTACGTCTTTAAACACAGTTGTAATTAGTTCTGGTGTGAACCAAGGGTTGTCCGTTTGTGCAACGAAAATACCATCTTCTTTTAACGCTTTAGAGATTCCAGCGTAGAAGCCTTTTGTAAATAGATTTACTGCTGGTCCTACTGGCTCAGTAGAATCTACCATAATTACGTCATATTCATTTTCGCTTTCTGCAATGTGTAGGAAACCGTCTCCTACTTTTACTTCTACACGCTCATTATCTAGTGCGCCTGCAATTGATGGTAAGTATTGTTTAGAGTACTCAATTACTTTTCCATCGATTTCAACAAGAGTTGCTTTCTTTACGCTTGGGTGTTTTAACACTTCACGAATAACACCGCCATCGCCACCACCTACAACTAATACGTTTTCAGGGTTTGGATGTGTAAATAAAGGTACGTGCGCTACCATTTCATGATAAACGAACTCATCTTTTTCTGTTGTCATAACCATGCCATCTAAAATAAGCATGTTTCCGAACTCTTCCGTTTCAACCATATCAAGTTTTTGGAATTCTGTTTGCTCCGTATGTAATGTGCGGTTAATACGCGCCGTAATCCCAAAATGTTTTGTTTGTTTTTCAGTGAACCATAGTTCCATCGTACAATCACGCCTTTCAATGCAAATTTATAATAGGGACATCATTAATGTCCCCTAACAAAAATAAAACAAAACATCCAAAAAGTATAGTTAAAAGTACAAAAATACCGAAAATATATTTTAGTCAGAGGGTTCTAACATATGTACGAAAAGGGATTGCCCTGTAATAGGAAAGAAAACCCTTTCTTAGGAAAGGGCTTTTGTCTCTACTTCTACCGGCTTTCGAACCGGAATTAAAATCATTACACAACCGACTAACACAACAATTCCACCGACTAAAAACGGACTTTGCGGTGAAACAGTGTGGCCGATGATTCCTGATAAGATTGGAGCAATTGCGCCACCTAACCAACGAACGAAGTTATAAACACCTGATGTAACAGATCTTTCATAAGGTGAAATATCCATTACATAACTTGTAAATAATGCATTATTTAATCCAGATGCTAATCCCGATAGAACAATTAATACAATTTGTAACCACATAACTTTCACGAAGAATAGTGCGATTAAGAAAAGCGCAAATACGAGTAAACTACCTTTCAACAATGCTTTCGGTTCATATTTCCCTTCTAGCTTATGGGCCAAAATTGCAGAACCGTAAGCTAACGCTAATCCCCATCCGCAAAATACAAAACCTAATTGAATAGCAGATAAATGCATAATAAGTGGTGAGTATGCTAGCACAACGAAAAATCCGTAGTAGTATAACATTCCTGAAATCGCACCTTGCATAAACGGTTTATATTTCACCAGGTTAAGTAATTCTCCTACGCCTGCCGCCTTACGTTTCACTTTTCGCTCCGGTTCTTTTACAAAAAAGAAAACTAAAATAAATGCTAAGAAAATTAAAATACTCGTCGCAAAAAATGGGTAACGCCAAGAATGTCCACCTAATATCCCGCCTAATAACGGTCCGCCTGCCATCCCTAAACCGATAGCTGCTTCATATAGTCCTACTGCTTCATGAACTTCTTTACTTAATGCAATCAATAATGTCATCGCCGTTGCGAAGAACATCGCATTTCCTAATCCCCACCCCGCGCGGAAAATAGATAATTGGGCAATCGTTTGCGATATACCGCATATAAACGCAAATACAGTTACAATCGCAAGACCGATCGTCATCATTCGTTTATCACCAAATCTTGATGCGAATATTCCAGCTGGTAACATCATAATTGCCATCGTTAAAATATATGCTGTAAATAACATCTCTACTTGCCAATGCGATGCACCAATTTGCTCAGCAATACTTGGTAAGATTGGGTCGACTACCCCTATACCCGAAAAAGCAAGGAAGGTAGCCACCACTGTAATCAATCTCCCTAATTTTTGTTTGCTCTCCATTTTGATCATTCTCCTTTTGTACTCTCTAAAAATGTCGCTGCACGATGTAGGCTATCTTCGAGTTCCGCCTTTACACGCTGCATTTGATCCATTTTCTCGTCTAGCGTTTGCACTTGTTTTTCAAGCATCTCTTTAATTTCTTGAATCACTTCGCGGTCACGAGGATTCTCACTATTTCTTCTTTGCTCCATTCTTTCTTTTAACGATAAAAAATGTTGCATTTCTTGAAGTGTAATCCCTAACACTTCTTTCGCTTCTACAATCCTTTTAATTCTGGCGATGTCCTCGTCCGTATACAGGCGAATGTTCCCCTCACTACGTTCAGGGGGATGAATTAAACCAATTTCCTCATAATAACGAAGTGTACGTTTTGTTAAACCAACTTGCTTTGTGACTTCATCAATTTTATACATGTTTATTCCTCCCTTCACTCAATTATTACATTTTACGTTAACGTTAACTTTTGTGCAACTGTTAGACTTTTGTAAATGTTTATCCTATTCAATTGTATTTTTCCAAAAGCAGTTTCATAATGAAAGAAAAGAAACGATAAGGAGATTTCCGTATGAATAAACCACTTATTTTCGCCCACCGCGGGGTAAAAGGAACACATCCAGAAAATACGATGATTGCCTTCCAAGAAGCAGAACGCATTGGTGCCCACGGAATTGAGCTTGATGTCCACCTATCAAAAGATGGTGAACTTGTCGTGATTCACGATGAAACAGTAGATCGCACAACAAATGGCATAGGTCTTGTTTCTGAAAAAACGGTAGCGGAATTACAAGCTTTAGATGCTGGTAGCCATAAAGACCCTTCTTTCCATGAAGCAAAAATCCCAACGTTACGTGAAGTATTCATTTGGTTATCTACGACAAATTTACAGCTCAATATTGAGTTAAAAACAGATGTTATCCACTATCCAACTATTGAAGAAAAAGCTGTTGCTCTCGTTCGTGAATACCATCTATCTAATCAAATTATATTCTCATCATTTAACCACGACTCTGTTTCATTATTAGCAGAAATAGCTCCTGAAATCCCAAGAGCAATTTTATATGATACACCACTTGCTGATCCTATCGCTGAAGCAAAAAATAGAGAAGCAACTGGTTTACATCCAAACTTTCAATTACTAACAAAGGAATTTATTCAATTTGCACAAGATCAAGGGTACGTTTTCCGCCCTTATACGATTAACGAATACAAAGATTTACAAACTATGATTGACTATGGCGTAGATGTCATTATTACCGATTGGCCAGCACGTGCCTTTGAGCTCCTTTCTTAATTGAAGGAGCTTTTTGTTTTCGAAATTTCATTGTTTAAAATAACCGAAAACCCTCAATACTAATACAATAATGTTTGTATTAGTATTGAGGGGCTGAAAAAGATGGATCAAACTATGAATCCGAAACTTAAAAAATATAAACGTCTTTTCTTCACCGTAATGTTTTCTTCTGTTCTTTTTTTTGTTTTTTCCTTTTTTGTTATTATTATAGTTGCAAAAATTATGGGACCTCCTCCTGTTGCTGTCCCACAAACAAGTGTCTTTTACGCTAATGATGACACTGTTATCGGACAAAGTAATGAAATGCAAAAACGTTACAATGTATCTCTCAATGAAATTTCTCCTTATGTAAAAGAGGCGACACTTTCTATCGAAGATCAACGATTTTACAAACATCATGGCTTTGATATGAAACGTATTGCTGGTGCTATTGTTGCCGATTTAAAAGCGATGGCAAAGGTCCAAGGTGCTAGTACGATTACACAACAGTATGCTCGTAACCTATACTTAGATCATGATAAAACGTGGAAACGTAAACTATTAGAAGCGATGTACACAATTCGCCTTGAAGTGAACTATAATAAAAATCATATTTTAGAAGGATATTTAAATACAATTTATTACGGGCATGGTGCTTACGGAATCGAAGCTGCGTCTCGTCTATATTTCGATAAAACAGCAAAAGAATTAACATTAGCGGAAGCTAGTATGCTCGCAGGTATCCCGAAAGGACCTAGTGTCTACTCTCCCTTTTTAAAAGAGGATCGTGCGAAAGGACGACAATCTCTCATATTAGACGAAATGGTAGAACAAGGTTACATTACGAAGAAACAAGCAACGTCAGCAAAAAAAGAGCCACTAACTTTTGCCTCATTAGATACAAAAAAAGTGGCAGAGATTGCACCTTATTTCCAAGATGCTGTACAAGCTTCTCTTCTTCGTGATATCGGATTAGATGAACAAGCCTTACAAAAGGGTGGCCTGCGTATTTATACAACACTAGACCCTAAATTACAATCTGTTGCAGAGCAAGCTGTAAAAGATCACATACCTGACACAACAAACATACAAACTGCGCTCGTCTCTATGAATCCAAAAACAGGTGAAGTAGCTGCCCTTGTTGGTGGAACTGATTATAATACGAGTCAATTTAACAGGGCTACACAGGCCGCTCGACAGCCTGGATCTACGTTTAAGCCATTCCTGTATTACGCGGCATTAGAACGAGGATTCACCCCTGCTACGCGCTTAAAAAGCGAATACACTGTGTTCACTTTAGGTGACGGTGTTTCAAAGTATAACCCGAAAAACTATAAAGACTATTATGCAGACGATTTTGTAACAATGGCGCAAGCTCTTGCGGTCTCTGATAACGTATATGCCGTGAAGACCAATTTATTTTTAGGCGAAGACATTCTTACAAAAACAGCGAAGCAATTCGGTATTACTACCGCATTAAAAGATGTTCCGTCTCTCGCTCTCGGTACATCTCCTGTAAAACCAATTGAAATGGTTAACGCTTATAGCATGTTCGCAAACGGCGGAAAAGAAGTAAAACCGATGTTTATTCGCCGCATTATGGACCAGGAAGGAAACATGCTATACGATGCTCATTTGGAGAGTAAACAAGTTCTCGATAAAAGCAAAGCGTTTGTAATGGAAGAAATGATGACGGGCATGTTTAATAAAAAACTGAGCAGCTATGCTGCTGTAACTGGTCAATCGATGTTATCTAAACTATCAAGAACATATGCCGGAAAATCCGGTTCTACTGAAACAGATAGTTGGATGATTGGATTTACCCCGCAAATCGTAACGGGTGTATGGGTTGGATACGATCAACCTAAATCGATTTCAAACGTAGCAGAACAAGGATATGCGAAAAAAATATGGACCGATACGATGGAAAAAGGCTTAGATGGACAACCTCAAAAAGAGTTTAAACAACCAAGTGACGTCGTTGCAGTCGATATTAACCCTGAAAACGGAAAAATCGCTACAAAAAATTGTCCCATTTCAGTTAAAATGTATTTCGCAAAAGGTACAGAACCAACTGAATATTGTATGGATCATGTCGATGACAAAGAGGAATTTGAAAAGACAACTGAAGAAAAGAAGAAAACAAGTTGGTGGAAAAAATATCTTCCTTGGTAAAAAAAATAGCTGACGGGCATCCGTCAGCTATTTTTTATTCACTTAATAATGCACGGCGCAATTCTTCACTAGATTCGTTCCAAATCGCTTCATTATGTTCTTTCAAGAATGTACCAAGTACTTTTTTAGATGATTCATCCATATGGTCAACCATAATGTAACGCTTCATTGATTTATCCATTTTGTTTACGTGCTCTGGAAGTGATTTATATCCGCGGCGAATTTCACGGTCAACTGTCATTTCACAAGCTGTTACACCTGCATAATAAGCACCTGTCGCCGTTCTTTCAATCGTTACCCACACAAGCCAAAATGGTTTTCCGTTTGGAACTTCATCTTTATTTGTTAAAAACTTAATACCTTTTTCGACTGTACTACGTGCATGCATTGCACCGATATCAACAAATGCTGTTTTCTCTAGTACATCGACAAATACAGGTGAAATGTTTTCTAGACTTAATGCTCCAACACCAAAACCACCATGTCCATCTGTTGAATCATTTTTCACGATATTAAAACCGATTTTTTTCTTTTTCTCTGTCATATGTAAACTCCTCCTCACTTAATGATTATAAAAGGCCAAAAATAGGCGCAATGATACTGTCTAAAAATACAAATACATATGGAATGACAACATTAAAAATAGGTTGAATTGTATAATTGCTAAGCGGTGTAATAACAAGAATTAATAACGCTATTGCTCCATACTTTTCATACTGTGTCATTTTCGCACGAATATTTGTTGGTGCTAGATCTTCCACAACTCGATACCCATCAAGTGGCGGAATTGGCAATAAGTTAAATACAAGTAATACGATATTAAGCATAATAAAAATTCGGAAGAATTGAGCCAATGTATCTGCTACTGCAAATGGAATTGAATCTAATACACCAAATGTTAATAGGCTATACCAAATAATTAAACCAATTGCACTTAAAATTAAGTTACTAATTGGGCCTGCAATTGAAACTAATATCCCTGCAAGACGCGGCCTTTTAAAGTTATATGGGTTAACAGGAACAGGTCTTGCCCAACCAAAACCAAGAATTAATACAGCGATCATCCCAATAGGATCTAAGTGCGCCATCGGTGATAATGTTAAACGGCCTTGCTTCTTTGCTGTATCGTCTCCAAATTTATATGCAACATATGCATGCGCAAATTCATGCACTGATAACGCAATAATAATGGCCATTGCTACCAACGGAATTTGTTGCAATGGGTATCTAAATAACTGATCCATGATTCATCTCCTCTTCAATATGTCAAAAAAAGAAATTATTTGTTTTTTCGATTGTTCTTCCCCATAATCCGCTATAATAAGAGTGTAACTTACATAAAAGGAGCGATTATATATGCCATACGTAACAGTGAAAATGCTAGAAGGACGCACAGAGGAACAAAAGAAAGCTCTTGCTGAGAAAGTAACAGCAGCAGTAAGCGAAACAACTGGTGCTCCTGAAGAAAACATCGTTGTTTTCATCGAAGAAATGTCTAAAAACCATTATGCAGTTGGCGGAAAACGCTTAAGCGACAAATAATTTCAAGTTCTTTCATAAGAAGCAGCTCTTAGCTGCTTCTTATTTTTTTCCTTCTAGTAATTCGATGATTCTCTCTTTATATTTTCCTTTTCTTCCATCTTCATAGATTAAATCATGCGGATAGAATAGTTTTTGATCCCTTCTCTTCTTACCAGTAATTGCCTCAACAATATCCGATTCACGCGAAAGCTCTCTAAGCTCTCCATTTGGCATAAGAAGTAAGATTGGCAGACGTTCTTCTTCTTCACCAGCACGGTAAAAGTCATACGGTAAGTCTGACGTTGAATCAACTACTAAATAGTATTCTGGATCAAGTCCAATCTTTTTAAATAAGCTACTTAATTCCATCCAATTATCTAAACCGTGCTTATCTGTAAACTCTACATATTTAAATAGGTTTCGATTCATAAAACGACGGCATAAATCACTTAAAATTGGATCTTCTTCGTCTTGCCATACTTGGAAGTAATAATACATAACGTTCTCGTCTAACTTTAAATAATCCTCTACTGTAACTTCTTCTTCAAATAAAGAATAGAAATGAACCGGATGATTTTTAAATGTATAATACTTCTCATGCAATGATTTTGCACGGTGTAAAATCTTCGTTAAAATAACTTCGGCACTGCGCGTTACCGGATGGAAATATACTTGCCAATACATTTGATAACGACTCATAATATAATGCTCAACAGCATGCATACCACTATTTTTAATGACTACTTGATTCCCATATGGACGCATGACACGTAGTATACGTTCCATATCAAAGTTTCCATACTTTACGCCAGTGAAATACGCATCTCTTAATAAATAGTCCATACGATCTGCATCAATTTGACTGGAAATCATGCTAATCGCTAATTTATTCGTAGATGTTTTGGCGATTACATCGGCTACCTTTTGCGGAAAGTCTTTATCCACACGACTTAATATGCGATTAATTTCCGTATCTCCAACGATAATCTTTTGCGTAAATTTCTCATGATCTAATGAAAATACTTTTTCAAACGAGTGAGAAAATGGACCGTGACCGACATCATGAAGTAATGACGCACATAAACATAACAATCTATCTTCAGCATTCCAGTTCGGTCTGCCATCAAACACATCATCAATCATACGACGAATAATTTCATATACACCTAACGAATGAGTAAAGCGACTATGCTCTGCACCGTGAAATGTAAAAAATGTCGTTCCAAGCTGCTTAATACGGCGCAAGCGTTGAAATTCTTTCGTTCCGATTAAATCCCAAATAACACGATCGCGTACGTGCACATATTTATGTACCGGGTCTTTAAACACTTTTGTTTCGCTGAGTTTGTCGTTTAAATATACCACCTTCCGACATCCCCCTTTCTTTACTGCATTCTTACTATATATTATAAACGAAATAGGAAACAGAAAGAAATGAAAGACTATATTAATTGCCCTTATATAAAGAAAAAATCACTTTTACCGAAGTAAAAGTGATTTCTGTTTATACATTATTTCCCTAAAACGAATTCAGCAACTTCATCTAAGATCATTTCTTTACCTAGAGGGAAGTAACCTTTGTTTACGTCTTCGTTTTTAATTGTAAATACGTGGTTGTTTTTAACAGCGTTCATGTTTTTCCAAATTGATTCTTCTTGGAATTCTTTTAGACGTTGAGAACCGTCACCAGTTGTAAATACGAATAAGTAATCCGGGTTGTAATCGATTAAAGCTTCTTTTTGTACTTGTACTAGTGGTTTATCCGTTGGTGTACCTTTAACTGCTGGTAATTTTAAATCATTAAAGATTACGCTACCGTAACCGTAGTCACCGTATACGCGGAAAGCATTTGGATATGCAGCCATTTTCATAAATTTAGCATCGCCAGTTTTCGCAACGATTTTGTCATGTAATTTGCTTGCTTTTTCATCATACTGTTTGAACCATTCTTTCGTTTCTTTCTCTTTACCGAAGATTTGACCTACTTCTTCGAATTTCGGACGCCATTGGTCTAATGGAGTTTTTAACATAACTGTTGGTGCAATTTTAGATAATTGATCATAAATCTTTTCTTGACGATTGTTTACAAGAATTAAGTCTGGTTTTGCAGCAGCTACTGCTTCGATGTTAATTTTATCGCCCCAAGCAGAACCAACTGGTTTTACGTCTTTTAATTTCTTTTCAATATGTGCATCAATCTTTTCTTGAGATGTATTAGCAGTAATAATTGGTTTCATACCAAAGATTAATAATTCTTCTGTTGAACCACTAAGGTCAGCAATTTTCTTTGGATTTGCAGGAATTTTAATTTCCCCTTTTGCGTGTTGTACAGTGCGCTCTTCAGTCTTCGCATCCTTCGCATCTGCTTTCTTCTCTTCTTTGTTAGAACACGCTGCAAATAGTACAGAAGTAACGACTAATACCATTGCTAATAACGCCATTTTAAAATTCTTCATGTTCCCACTCCTTCTAGCTGTATTTCTCTTATAAGTTACAGTGAACTATAAGAAACAAGATTAACAATTAATAAATATATATTGATTAATTGTTGCTTATGCCCCGTTCTAACGGGTGTTCAACTTCCTATTTACTAATAAGAAGCTCAACGTCCATTAGAAGCCCCCCTCTTTACGAGGGGGATCTACTTATGCTTTTTTACGCAATTGATTACTAATCATCGCTAAATCATATGTTAAACAAATTGGTTTACAGTTTACTGGACACGGAACGATTTGAGCTTCAATCTCAAATACACTGCGAAGTGTTTCACTCGTCATCACTTCGTCTGGTGTTCCTTGCTTCATTAACCTACCTGCTTTTAATGCAATCATATGATCTGAGAAACGAGAAGCATGGTTTAAGTCATGGATAACCATAACAATCGTTCTACCTTCTTCTTCGTTTAACTTTTTCAATAAGTTTAATACTTCTAATTGATGAGCCATATCTAAGTACGTTGTCGGTTCATCTAATACGAGTAATTCTGTCCCTTGTGCAAGAGCCATCGCAATCCATACGCGTTGACGTTGCCCGCCTGATAACGCCTCTGCTGGACGATTTGCGAATTCTGTCATTCCCGTCACTTCAAGTGCCCAATGAATGTAACGATAATCCTCTTCTTTCAACGTTCCAAATCCTTTTTGATGAGGAAAACGTCCATATGAAACAAGTTCAAACACAGTAAGGCCAGTTGGCACTTCTGCAGTCTGTGGTAAAATCGCCATTTTCTTTGCGATTTCTTTCGTTGGCTGTTTCTCGATTGCTTTTCCGTCAAGATAAACAGTACCTTTTTTCGCCTTCAAAATACGAGAAGCTGTTTTTAATAATGTGGACTTCCCACAACCATTTGGTCCAATAATTGTTGTAATTTTCCCTTCCGGAATTTCAACTGTTAATCCATCAATAATTAACCCTTCATTATAGCCAACAGATACCGCATCAACTGCTAAAGTTGCCATACAAAAAGCCTCCCTTTATTTTGTCCTCATAAGTAAGTATATGAAATATGGTGCACCAATTACAGAAATAACAAGACCGACCGGTATTTCTGAAGTTGTTAACACACTTCTTGAAATTACGTCTGCGAATAAGAGTAAAAACGTCCCTATTAGTGCAGCGGTAGGCAGCATAATTTGATGTTTACCACCGACAAGGCGTCTAGCTAAATGCGGAGCCATTAAACCGATAAAACCAATTCCTCCGGCAACAGCGACAGATGCACCAGCTAAACAAACTGCAATAAATAATAATTTACGTCTTTCTTTTTCTACATTTACACCAAGGCCAACTGCTGTGGAGTCGCCTAGGTTCATTACGTTTAATATATGAGCCTTACTAATAGCAAGTGGCAAGAAAATAACCATCCATGGAAGTACACTTAGTACGAATTTCCAATCTGTGCCCCATAGACTTCCTGCTAACCAAATCGTAGCAAAACGGAAATCGTTAGATGTCATCTTCATAGAAAAAATTAAACTAACAGCACCAAACCCGGCTGCAACAGCAATACCGACAAGTATTAATCTCGTTGATGAAACGCCGTCTTTCCATGCTAGTAAATAAATAATAACCGCTGCTAATATCGCACCAACTAACGCAAAGAAAGGAAGGATAAATACAGATAAAAATGTACCAGTTCCAACTTTCCCGAAGAAAAAGTAAACGAAGATAACGACTGTTAACCCCGCTCCAGCGTTAATACCAATAATACCTGGATCAGCAAGTGGATTACGTGATAACCCTTGCAAAATCGCACCTGACATCGCTAAAGCAGATCCAACTAATATAGCAATGACCATACGCGGCATACGGAATTCAAATAAAATAACAGACTGATCTTCAGCCCCAAGTCCAACCAATGACTTTAATACGTCCATTGGCGGTATTTTAAATGTCCCTGTATTTAAACTTACTAAAAATACAGTAACGATTAATCCTACTAAGATTGTTAAAACAGAAACGTTCTTTTTTGTTAAGACACTTGTCCTCACATTTTCCCTCTCCCTTCGTTACGTGCTAAGTAGAGGAAGAATGGAACCCCAATTAGCGCTGTAATTGCTCCAATTGGCGTTTCAAACGGCGGATTAATAACGCGAGATAACATATCTGCACATTCAATTAACAGCCCACCTAAGACCGCAGAACATGGAATAACCCATCTATAGTCTGAGCCTACAAGGAAACGAGTCATGTGCGGGATTACAAGACCAACAAATCCAACCGATCCTGCCATAGAAACCGCAGAACCTGTTAACACAAGAACAAGTACTGTTCCGATAAATTTAATTAATGTCGTATTTTGACCAAGTCCAATCGCAATTTCTTCACCGAAGCTTAAAATTGTAATATACCTCGACATCATAATTGCAATAAAGAGACAAACAAGGCCAATTGGTACTAACATATTAATACTTTCCCATTTCACTCCCGCAACTCCGCCTGCATTCCACATACTCACCTCTTGGGCAAGGTTGAAATATAGCGCAATTCCAGATGAAATGGCCCCTAATAAAGCACTAATTGCTGCACCCGCTAAAGCTAACTTCACAGGTGTTAATCCACCTGGTGAAGAAGACCCAATTCCATATACAATGCTCGCTCCAAACGCAGCCCCAATAAAAGATGCGATAACGAACATTAAATAAGGTGAATTAGGGAAGAATGCATACATAATTGCAATTCCAAATACAGCTCCATCTGTAATTCCCATTAACGATGGTGAAGCAAGTGGATTTCGCGTCATACCTTGCATAATTGCCCCTGATACTGCTAAAAAGGCACCTGCAACTACGCCCCCTATTGCTCTAGGCATGCGAAGTTCTTGAATTACGTTATGATGCGTAATAGAACCGTCAAACTGAAACACAGCTTGCCATACAGTCTTTAAACTAATATCTGCAGCACCAAACGAAATAGAAACTGCCATGCTTAAAGCTAACAAAACTGTACCTGCTACTAAAATAATAGAAGCAACGAGCGGCCTGCTCTTAATCTCTTTAACATTCACATCTTGCTGTTCTATACTCCTTGCGCTCGCTTCCATACCTCAACCATCCTAACCAACAACATATATTTAATGAAATGAAATTTATTCTCAAATAGTAATAAAAAATTAGGTTAATCGACCTTTTCTTGATAATGATTATCAGAATCACACACTTTCTATTCTACCTATCGCTTCAAAAGACTGTCAACCATTATTTTGAAATATAAATTTATATAAATTGAAATTTGAATGAATAGATGATGCCCCTCCTTCATTGAATGTTAATCTACTCAATTGTATTTTCGTAGAATAACTCATTCCTCGTATGGACATAAAAAAAGAAGAGTAATCTGTTCACTCTTCTTTTTCTTACTTATTTAACTTTGCTTCAATTTTTACAATTAATTCATCTTCTGTTGGAGCCGCGACTGGACGATTATTTACAAATGCGAATGATTTTTTACGACCAGGACCACAGTAAGACTGACATGCAACTTCAATCGTTGCACATGAATCTACTTTTTTTAACTTTGGAATCAACGTTTTAACGTTCGTTGCCTGACAATCATCACACACACGAAATTCGTTCCCCATTATATAACACTTCCTCTATTTTAAACTTTTCTCAAGTACATTTAAAAATAAACACTAAATGGTATTTTACCGCTCTTTGAAGCTCGTTGCAAGTTTCCCTTTAAAGCTCTTTCTTCATATAATGCTACATATTTATATGTTCTCCTACAGAAGCTTACGTCATTCTTGGCAAAATTTATACCTTTCATCGAAATCTACCATATTTTTAAAAGCTTTGTATAAAAGCTCATTTTTTTGCCCATTATAAAAATAGGAAGTTCATAAAAAGAAAGGGAGTTGAATCTATGAAAGTAAGACAAGATGCTTGGACGGATGAGGATGATTTATTACTTGCTGAAACTGTACTTCGTCACGTTCGAGAAGGAAGTACTCAATTAAATGCATTTGAAGAAGTGGGTGATCAATTAAATCGTACATCGGCTGCCTGTGGTTTCCGTTGGAATGCTGTTGTTCGCTATAGTTATGAACAAGCTCTTCAACTAGCAAAAAAACATCGTAAAGATAAAATGCGCGCTGCAAGCGGTGAACAAGCGAAAAAACGTTTACTTTATACACCACCAGCTTCAGATTCGATAACTGATTATGAAGAATTCGTACAAGAGGAATCAATTGTACAATATAAAGAAGCTATTCCATATAAAGAAACTACCGTTCCTGCTACAAAAAGCTCTATGACAATGCAAGATGTTATTTATTTTTTACAAACAGTCGGATCTTCAAATATAAAAGTGACAGCTCTTGAAAACGAGAATACGAGATTGAAACAAGAGATTAGAGCACAAATCCTTCGAAATGAAGAACTAGAAAAGAAACTAGAAAAATTAGAAAAACAATCTCATACTGTACAAGAAGATTACGAAACACTTATGAATATTATGAACCGAGCTCGTAAGTTGGCAGTCATGGATGACGAAGAACGTTCTCAAACATCTTTCCGAATGGATCGAAACGGTAATTTAGAAAAAATTGCAGAATAGAAAGGATGCATGTAATGCATCCTTTTTTAGTCTTTCATCTTTAAACTTTCCCTTTATATGCGAGAAAACCCCCTTCTTCATTTTTTGCTATAATAGAGATTGTCATTTTAAAGATAAGGGGTTAGTTATATGAGCAATTCCCGTTCCATTTTATCTCAGCCAGAGTGGCGTATTGTAGATCAGTCTAGTTTGGGACCAACATTCCATGCATTGCAGTCATTCGCAATGGATGACACACTGTGCACAAGCATTGGAAATGGTCAATCAGCTGCAACAATGCGTTCTTGGGTTCATTACAATACAATTGTTCTTGGCATTCAAGATTCACGCCTACCACACTTGGAAGAAGGTATTTCCTTTTTACAAGAAAACAACTTCAATGTTATCGTTCGTAATTCCGGTGGACTTGCAGTCGTACTTGATGAAGGTGTTTTAAACGTATCACTTTTATTCCAAGAGACAGAAAAAGGTATCGATATTGATCTTGGATACGATACAATGTGGCATTTAATTAAGGAAATGTTAAACGATTACGATGTTACAATCGAGGCAAAAGAAATTGTTGGTTCTTACTGTCCTGGTAGCTATGACTTAAGTATTCGCAATCAAAAATTTGCTGGCATTTCACAGCGCCGTATTCGCGGTGGTGTCGCTGTCCAAATTTATCTCTGCGCTACAGGAAGTGGCTCTGAGCGTGCCGCACTCGTTCGTGATTTCTACAACCTAGCCATTCAAGGAGAAGAAACACGCTTTACGTATCCTGAAATTGTACCGAGTACGATGGCTTCACTTTCAGAATTACTTGGCGAAACTATTACAGTACAAGATTTAATGATGCGCCTTTTAAAAACACTGCAGCAATTCGCTCCAAAGTTAACACCATCTCAATTAACAATAGATGAAATACCTTTATATGAGACGAATTTACAACGTATTATTGATCGTAACAATAAAGCACTTGGCTTAGAAAAATAAAGACCGTCGCTATAATAGCGACGGTCTTTATTTCGATTCATTATAGAATTAAAGTGCTTGAGCTGCTGTAATTAAAGCTAACTTGTACACTTCTTCTTCGTTACATCCGCGAGATAGATCATTTACAGGCATATTTAAACCTTGTAAGATTGGTCCTACTGCTTCGAAGTTACCTAAACGTTGAGCGATTTTGTAGCCAATATTACCAGCTTCTAAGCTTGGGAATACGAATACGTTAGCATCACCTTTAATTGTAGAACCTGGAGCTTTTTTCTCAGCTACAGACGGTACGAATGCAGCATCGAATTGGAATTCTCCATCTAAAGTTAATTCAGGAGCCATTTCTTTTGCAATACGAGTTGCTTCTACAACTTTTTCTGTTTCTGGAGATTTCGCAGAACCTTTTGTAGAGAAGCTTAACATAGCAACGCGTGGATCAATACCGAATAGTTCAGCAGTTTTCGCACTCTCGATACCAATTTCAGCTAAATCTTGGCTGTTTGGTGCAATGTTAATTGCACAATCAGCGAATACATATTTCTCTTCTTCACGTACCATGATAAATACGCCAGAAGTTTTTGTAACGCCTGGTTTTGTTTTAATGATTTGAAGTGCTGGACGAACTGTATCAGCTGTAGAGTGAGCTGCACCACTTACTAAACCGTGTGCTTTACCCATGTATACAAGCATTGTACCGAAGTAGTTTTCGTCTTTAAGGATTTTGCGAGCGTCTTCTTCAGTTGCTTTACCTTTACGGCGTTCAACGAAAGATGCTACCATTGCATCCATTTCTTCGTATGTAGCTGGGTCATAAATATCAACGCCTGCTAATGTTAAATTCATGCTAGCAGCTTTTGCGCTAATTTCTTCTTTATTACCAACTAAAATTGGTTGTACTAACTCTTCTTTTGCTAAACGCTCTGCAGCGCCTAAAATTCTTTCATCAGTTCCTTCAGGAAGTACGATAGAAATGCCTTTTCCTTGAACTTTTTCTTTTACTGTTGTAAATAAGTTGCTCACGAATAAACCCTCCTACATATGTTAAAAAACTCTATCTTTAAGAATACTGCTTTTCCTCTATATTTTAAACTTATAGCTCCCAAAAAATAGATAAAATTAAAATGATTATATTTTCATAAAATTCAGCCTAGAAATAAATCCCCTTTAAGCCTTATCTTCTCCTATTTTCAAGTAAATTTAAATGTGACAATTTTATGCGCTAAGGTTTTATATAGATGATTTTAAAACTATATATGCTATAGTTAACGTGTAAAACTATCATTAACTGAGGTGAATAGAATGAGTGAAGCAACAACAACGTTAGATGGCTGGTATTGTTTACATGATTTACGTTCTATTGATTGGGCTGCCTGGAAAACATTATCTAGCGACGAACGCGGACAAGCTGTGTCTGAATTTTTAAATGTCGTTGAAAAATGGAACGAAGTATCTACTGCGAAAAAAGGTAGTCATGCAATGTATACTGTTGTTGGCCAAAAAGCTGATATTATGCTTATGATTTTACGCCCAACAATGGAAGAGTTAAATGAAATTGAGACAGAATTGAATAAAACAACATTAGCTGAATATATGGTTCCTGCATACTCTTACGTATCTGTTGTTGAACTAAGCAACTACCTTCCAGCTGATGAAGATCCATATCAAAACCCACAAATCTTAGCTCGCTTATATCCAGAACTACCAAAAGCAAATCACATTTGCTTCTACCCAATGGATAAGCGTCGCCAAGGTGATGACAACTGGTACATGCTTCCTATGGAAGAACGTAAAAAAATGATGTACAGTCATAGTAAAATCGGTCGCCAGTACGCAGGTAAAGTACGCCAAGTTATTTCAGGATCAGTTGGATTCGACGATTTTGAGTGGGGCGTAACATTATTCGCTGACGATGTTCTTCAATTTAAAAAACTTATATATGAAATGCGCTTCGATGAAGTAAGTGCTCGTTATGGTGAATTCGGAACATTTTTCGTTGGAAACATTTTACCAGACGAAAAGGTAGAGAAGTTTTTACACATATAGAGTGAAACTTTAATCAGTGGGGGTTTTGTTCATCCCCACTAATTATTAGCCTTCACCAATCGGGCTTTTACAAGCAGTTGATCGCCCATCTAACTTCTTTGCTTTCGCTTAATTTTTAGGTGAGGATCTTACTGCCCGGCAAATAGCGGGGCAAATCGTAAAAAAGGAACGAATTTCGTTCCTTTTTTTATTACCCTCTATATTTCTCCTCAAAATACTTCCTTTCTCTGCAAATTCGAACAAAAATCGACAAATTCTTTTCAATTTCCTTACAAAATTGTAACCTTTCTATATCCAAATTTATGCTAAAATGGTACGAGCTACATGCTAATAACGATGCGAAGGTGATAATCTATATGAAGAAAATCTTGTCTATTTTACTAGCGTTTTTATTGTCAATTTCTTCCTTAGGAGTAACAACATCCCATGCCGAAGAAAAAATACACATTGAGGCGGCAGCTGCACTTTTATTTGATGCAGATACAGGAAAAATACTGCATGAACAAAATCCAGATGAATTACTAGCTATTGCTAGTATGTCAAAATTAATTGTTGTTTATGCCGTATTAGAAGCAATTAAAGAAGGAAAAATTACTTGGGATACAAAGGTAAACATTTCTGATTATGCTTATGAAGTTTCACGTAATAATGAATTCTCTAACGTTCCGTTTGAAAAGGGACGTCAATATACTGTAAGAGAATTATATCATTCTATCGTTATCTTCTCTGCAAACGGATCTAGTATTGCCTTAGCAGAACTTCTTGCAGGAAGTGAGAAGAATTTCTTGAATCTTGCAAATGAACATGCAAAAAAACTAGGGTTAAAGAAATATAAATTTGTAAACGCTACTGGGTTAAATAACGCTGACTTAAAAGGAAAACACCCTGAGGGAACGGATCCGAATGGAGAAAATTCCATGTCAGCTCGCGATATGGGTATGCTTTCAAAAGCAATGATTACAAAGTATCCAGAAATGCTAGAGGATACAAAACAAAGATTTAGAAACTTCCCAGATAATCATCCGAAACCAATTCGTATGGAAAACTGGAACTGGATGTTACCAGGTGCTGCTTTCTCTTATGAAGGAACAGATGGTTTAAAAACTGGTAGTTCTGATACCGCTGGATATGGATTCACTATTACTGCTAAACGTGGTGATGTACGTCTTATTTCAGTTATTATTAAAACAAAATCAATGGACGAGCGCTTCACAGAATCTCGTGAATTAATCGAATACGGGTTTAATAACTTCGAAAAACAAAAGTTAAAAGTTGATAAAAATAATACAATCTCTGTAGTAAAAGGGAAAGAAGATCAAGTGACTGTTACACCGGAAAAAGAAATAACAGTAATTGCGAAAAAAGGTAGCAAAGATCCTTATAAAATTGGGACTGAAGTAGATAAATCTCTTGCTGAAGATGGACATTTAGTTGCTCCTATTAAGAAAGATGCCAAAGTAGGCTCAATTACTTTAGAATCAACTGATAAATATGGTTTCTTAGACGGTAGTAAAAGTATGAAAGTTACTGTAAAAACGACAGAAGAAGTTGAAAAGGCAAATTGGTTCGTATTAACAATGCGCTCTATCGGAGATTTCTTCTCAAACTTATGGTCTAAAGTATTTTAATGATGGAAAGCTAGCTCACGCTAGCTTTTTTTATTTTCCTCTCTCCATGTAAAACTTCGTTTGGTTGTCATATCTGAGTCCTTTTTCTCATACGTATGAACTAGTAATCGTTACACACTTCATCTAGAAATAAACCTCTTTCCACAAGGTATTCCAAAAAGAGAGGTGACACATAATGGGTGTTATTGCTTATAACGAAGAAGATGTAAAGTTATTAGCTAGACTGATGCGTGCTGAAGCCGAAGGAGAAGGACAACAAGGAATGTTAATGGTCGGAAACGTAGGGGTAAATCGTGTCCGCGGAAATTGTTTAGATTTTAAAAAAATACGTAATTTACGTCAAATGGTTTATCAAAATCCTGGCGGTTTTGAGGCAACGCAAAAAGGGTATTTTTATCAGCGTGCAAGAGAACAAGATATCGCATTAGCAAGGCGAACGATTCAAGGACAACGTTTTTGGCCTGCAAATTTCGCCTTATGGTTTTTTAGACCTGAAGGTCCTTGCCCACCAACTTGGTATGACCAACAAAACTCTGGACGTTTTAAAAAGCACTGCTTCTTCCAACCATCTGCCGGGGATTGCCCTAGCGTATATTAAGGAATGAAAACGAGGAGGGATTTTTGAATGGCACAGCAACAAAACCCGTATTATGGAACAGGTTTTTATCAACCATCTGGAACTTATGCACAACAGCAACAAATGACCCCACAGCAACAGCAACAACAGCAAGCGATGCAACAACAAGCTGCGCAAGCTCAATATGCCGTCTCTCAAGGCATGTTACCATTAGAACAGTCGTATATTGAAAATATTCTTCGCTTGAACAAAGGCAAGCAAGCCACCGTAGTAATGACTTATGAGCGTGGTAGTTCACTCGGTACACAATCTTATACAGGTATTATTGAGGCAGCTGGACGTGATCACATCGTTATTAGTGAACCGCAATCGGGGAAACGTTTTTTACTACTAATGATTTACTTAGATTATGTAGAATTCCCAGAAGAAATTATGTATTTACCTAGTCAACAAGCAACTTATGCTCCAAGACCATAAAAAAAGCTGGCATATGCCAGCTTTTGTTTTTTTATAAGCCTTTTACAACTGCAGTTCCGACTAAGATCCATGCCACGATAAACGCTACACCACCAAGAGGTGTAATTGGGCCAAAGAACTTAATACCTGTCGTACTTAATGCATACAAACTACCTGAAAACATAATAATCCCAGCTACCATAAGCCAGCCAGCAGTAGTTAAAAGTGATGATTGAATTTTATCCATCAATAAAGCAACTACGAATAGTCCACCGGCATGAAACATTTGATATGTAACGCCTGTTTTCCAAACTTCTAACATTTTTGCAGAAACTTTATTTTCTAAACCGTGTGCTCCAAAAGCCCCTAACGCAACAGATAGCCCTGCCGCAATACAACCTAGTAAAAAGAAAATTTTCATCTTAATTCCCCTTTTTTTACCTTTATCATAAGCAATTTTTTCATATAAGCCAAACGATTTATCTTCTAAAAATCAAATAAAGAATTACCGTTTGCGCCTTCTTCTTTTATATAAACAGGTTCTCCAGAAACCGGCATAACTGGTTGAACTGTCGTCATAGGCTGAGATCCAATTACTTGTGATGGAATCTCAGGTTCTCTATACATAGAAGGCTCAGCTTGTTCATCTAATAATAAATCACATAACGCTCGCACAACTAATAAATGCGCTTTTGATTGTTGCTCTTCACTGCTTTTTGCCTTTGCAATTTCATTCGCCATTTTATTTAAAATCTTATCGCTCGATATTTGCATTCCTTGTCACCTCTTACTTTGTAGTTCTTTCTCAAATTGTCCTAGCTTCTCTACTGAACCAAACACTATTATCATATCATGTTCTCGTAGTTTTTCCTGCCCCGTTGGATTATGTATAACATCCCCATTTCTCAAAATCGCTAAAATTGTTACATCAAATTGATTTCTCACATCACTCTCTAGTAACGATTTACTAGCTAAAATAGAACCTTTGCCGACTGCAATTTCTTCAATTACAAATGACTGTTCCACGCCATATAGTACTGTATCAATATAATGAACTGTTAGCGGATTCGCAATACCTTTTGCAATATGAATTCCTGCCATGCTAGATGGATTAATCACCTTATTTGCCCCAGCACGCTTTAATTTGTCTTCAGTTTCCGGTTTTTCCGCCCTTGCCGCAATTTTAATTGCATCGTTTAGCCCTCTTGCCGTTAATGTAATAAATACATTTTCAGCATCATTTGCTACGATAGCAACTAAACCGGCTGCCTTTGAAATTCCCGCATGATGTAAAACTTGGTCTTCCGTTGCATCTCCGTGTACATACAAAAGTCTTTCCTTCTCTAATATACTTTCATCTTTATCCACGACGACAAATGGAATTTTCTTTTCTTGCAATTCATGTACAACTTGAAGCCCCACTCTACCACAACCACATACGATAATATGATTTTGTAACTGTGCTATTTGTTTATCCATCTTCTTCCTCCGTACTGCATGAAATAAATTCCCTTCAATAATCATAGCTGCCACTACACCAATTGCATACGTAACAATACCGACTCCAACCGGTATGATAAGAAGCGCAAAAACTTTTCCTGCCTGTGTTACAGGAACAGCATCTCCGTACCCAACAGTTAATACAGTAATCATCGTCATCCAAAATGCTTGAAACAAACTAATCTCTTCAATCGCCATAAATCCTAACGTTCCTAGAATTACAACAAAGGTCATACATATAACTGCTATCCATAATTGCTTCCGTGCATTCATATCGTGTTTCAACTCTTTTCTCTATCTACAATCTTTGCCAGTGGAAATGAAATACATATATACTAGATACGGAATCTATGAAAGAGGTTGATATAATGAAAACATTTCTTTCCGCCTTACAATGGGCGCTATTTATTTTAGCTGGGAGCCTTATTGTACCAATTAGCGTCGCAACTAATTATGGTCTCGATGGCGCTGAAGCTATTGCATTCGTACAAAGAACATTATTTGTTCTTGGCTTTGCCGGCCTACTGCAAGCTATATTTGGGCATAAACTTCCTATTCAAGAAGGTCCTGCAGGCCTTTGGTGGGGCATTTTCTCTCTTTATGCAAGTTTAGGTGTCGTATTATTTGGATCCAGCAACGAAACGCTTAAAGTACTTCAGTACGCCTTCCTATTAAGTGGTATCATTTGTATTATTCTTAGTGTTTTTGGACTCATCGATAAACTAGTGCGCTATTTTACACCGACAGTAATTGGAACATATTTATTTCTTCTCGTCGCGCAACTTAGCGGGTCCTTCTTAAAGGGAATGTTCGGTCTTGACGGACAACATACAGAGGTACAAGCTGACGTATTTATTCTTTCACTCATTGTTATTTTACTATCCTTTTTCATCATGAAGCTACCTATTATTGGACAATATTCCGTTCTTTTCAGTATCGTCTGCGGCTGGATATTATTCGCATGCTTCGGATTATCAAATCCAGTAACGCCTGTGACAGATATAATCCGTTTTCCGTCTCTATTTGTTTTCGGAATGCCTCGTATTGAATGGAACATGGCAATTACGGTAGTTTTCGTTACACTATTACTTCTAACAAATATGTTAGCAAGTATTCGCGTTGTGCAAAGGATTGTCTCTAAGTATGAAAAGAATGCAGCACCAGATCGTTTCAAACAAGCCGGTATTATAACAGGAATAAATCAATTGCTAGGAGGCCTTTTTTCAGCTATTGGACCTGTCGCGATTTCTGGATCAGCAGGATTTATTGCAACGACTAATATTTATAAACGACTCCCATTTATGTTAGGGTCAAGCTTTATTATTTTCGTTAGTATATTCCCAAAGATTACTTCATTCTTTGCGGCGATACCTGTCGCAGTCGGATATGCTGCCATTTACCCTGTATTTGCAAGCATGATTGGCCTTGCCTTTCGCGAATACGAAACAGTACAAGATAAAGAACGGTTATTTAAAGTAGCAGGTCTTTCAATCTTTACAGGAGTCGGAGTTATGTTTGTTCCAGCAGGAGCATTTTCTACACTCCCGCCGTTTCTAGCATCGTTTTTAAGTAACGGTCTTGTTCTTGGATCTGTAATGGCAATTTTACTCGAAATACTATTTTCTCGTTCTACAGAAAAACAACCATCTTAAATTGGAAAACTTCCATTATTGCACTCTATCTTTAGAGTTGTTACGATAATGATAAAGTGCAACTTTAATCAATGAGAGCTATTCATCTTTAATAATGATTAGCTCTCACCGATCGGGCATTAGCAGTATAAATTATCATGGGCAACGTGCTCGTGATAATTTATACTAAAAATACAGAACTTCTCCTAGCTTCACATAAAGAAGTTCGATGTCTTACTATATATTCCCCAATATCTTCATAAAACTTTATTTCTATTTCAACAAAGAGAGGAATTTTCAATATGACTTATAAAATGATTGTTTTAGACTTAGATGATACTTTATTACGTGACGACCATACCATTTCACCTCGTACGAAAGAGGCTCTAATGACTGCACAAGAGCAAGGTGTAAAAGTTGTACTTGCTTCTGGACGTCCAACATTTGGTATGCGCAATGTAGCGAAAGAACTTCGTTTAGAAGAATACGGTAGTTTCATTCTATCTTTTAATGGCGCAAAAATTATTAACTGTAAAACAAGCGAAGAAATCTTTAGTAGTACGCTATCTCCTGAAATCGTTCACAACCTATTTGAAATTAGTAAGACTGAAGATGTATGGATTCATACTTATATTGGCGATGATATCGTAACAGAAGAAAATAATCCTTATACTGAAATTGAGGGCGATATTACTGGTATGCCAATTGTTGTAGTAGATGACTTTAAAGCTGCTGTTAAAGAGCCTGTAGTAAAAGTATTAATGAATAAAGAAGCTGAACGACTTGTTATAGTAGAAAAGAAACTACAAAAACAACTAGAAGGCCAATTAAGCGTTATGCGTTCTAAACCATTCTTCTTAGAATTTACTGAAGCTGGTGTTACAAAAGGAACAAGCTTAAACCAACTGATTCAAAAACTTGGCATTAAGCGCGAAGAAGTTATCGCAATGGGCGATAGCTATAACGATCAGGCAATGATCGAATTCGCCGGTCTTGGTGTTGCAATGGGCAATGCACCAGATGATATTAAAGAAATTGCAAACTATGTAACAGATACAAATATGAACGATGGCGTTGCAAAAGTTGTAGAGAAGTTCGTACTAAAAAGAGAAGCACTTGTTTAATATTTTCACTCATAAAACCTATTTGAAGTCAAACACTTCAAATAGGTTTTTATTTAAATTCTCATGCTTTTGTGACTATTTTTTGAACTTTGCACTATTCTCGTAGTGTAAACTTTCTTTTTGTATATAATGGAACAAAACAGACTATTTTATTTTGAAAAAGAATACAAATTTACTATATACAAGCATACATTAAAGGAGGCTACTTCATGTTATCTACACCAATCGGACGATTAAGAGCAATCGGCTTAATTGAGGGGATTTCTTTCCTATTACTATTATTTGTAGCAATGCCATTAAAATATTTTGCAGGATTTGCAACAGCCGTTAAAATTACAGGTATGGCTCATGGTGTTTTATTTATTCTATTTATCTTTGCGGTAATTCAAGTAACAATCGTACACCGCAAATCAATTGCATGGGCACTTGGGGCATTTGTTTCATCAGTTATCCCATTCGGTACTTTTGTACTAGATGCAAAATTAAAGAACGAACAACAATAATAGCAAAAAGGTAGTTAACGACTGTTAACTACCTTTTTTATTTACAAATTTGGAATTTCCCAATCAATTTCTCTCTCGCCCATATTAGCTAAAATCGTATTTACTTTAGAGTATGGCTTACTACCAAAGAAACCACGTCTTGCCGATAATGGGCTCGGATGTACAGACTCGATAATATGATGCTTCGTATTCGTAATTAACTTTTTCTTCGCCTGTGCATGACGTCCCCACAATATGAAAATAACCGGTTTTTCACGTTCATTTAATAGCTCAATTACACGATCTGTGAAATACTCCCAACCTTTTCCCTTATGAGAATTTGCTTCACCTTGTCGAACTGTTAATACCGTATTTAATAATAAAACCCCTTGCTCTGCCCACTTTACTAAATAACCGTTATTCGGGATTTCATAACCATATTCATCTCGAAGTTCTTTATACATATTTAGCAATGACGGTGGCGTTTTAATGCCGGGCTGTACTGAAAAGCTTAAACCATGTGCTTGATCCGGTCCATGATATGGATCTTGCCCTAAAATAACGACCTTTGTATTTTCATAACTTGTATACTCTAGAGCGCTAAAAATATCTTCTATCCTTGGATAAACAACATGTGTACTGTACTCTTCTTTCAAAAAATCAGCCAGCTTACGATAATATTCTTTCTCAAATTCTGGTACCAATAATGGCTCCCAATCATTTTTTAAAACATTTTTCATGCTTTCACTTCCCGTCCAATTAATTCACCATATCCTGTTTTGTAAATACTACAAACGAAATAATAAGGGATATAACTGCCCAAACCGTTAAATTCATTAAAGAGAACCCCATCGATAAGCCTTGTAATGCAGGTAATTTTCCTGATAGATAGTCTGTTAATGATAAATTCACACTAAAAATATATTTCGCACCCTCCCAAGATGTTGCAAACGAGCTTAAAATGCCACCTGCGATTAATGCGGCTAACATAACGCCCATACCGGCTGGTGTATTTCGAATTAAAACAGAAACCATAAATGATATAGTTCCGACAACGATAGCAACAAACCAAGCTAACCCATACGCCATCAAGACGTATTGCCACTGCGGAATAAGGTGTACAAAATTCGTATTTAACGTTTCCTTATCAATAACAAACCCAGTTAAAACAGGCAAATTCCATCCCGAGTATCCAAATACAAGCCCAGATAATATGTAAGCAAACAAACCGACAAGAAGCAGTATGAGTGAAATGAAAAATAACATCGTCACGTACTTACTAAGAAGTATTTTCCAGCGCCGAATCGGCCGTGTAAGTAGCATCTTCATCGTTCCATCACTTCGCTCTCCTGAAACAATATCGATAGCGACAATCATTACGAGAAGCGGAATAAACAATGTAATTCCTTGCTCAATAAACGCCCTTACAAAAGTGGGTGCGCCCGGTGCCATCGGGTTAATATCATGATCTAAATAATATTGTTGCTGCTCCACTCTTACCTTTAGCCAATCACGCCATTCTTCTGGTAGTCTAGAATTGTTCAAGCGGTTTTGAGAATCAACAATTTGTTGTTGTAATGAAACTTTCCAATCCGTCGTACCGAGCCTTTTTTGTGTCGTTTCTACTTCACGATACTGCGCATACACGAAAAGTGGGATCAAGATTGCTAAAATAAGCATGACAACAAAAATACGTTTCTTACGATAAATTTTTTCCGATTCATTTAAGACTAGATTCGCAAATTCACGCATGCTGCTCACCCCTTGTGAGTTCAATAAATAAATCTTCTAGCGTAAATACAAGCTCCTTAACGCTATGTACATCTATCCCGTTTTCTACAAAATGTTTATTCCAATTACTTATAGATGCGATATTCATGCGGCATAGTAATCGATCACCTTCTATACTCACTTCTCTTACTTCCTCAGCATCTTCTAGCATATTTTTCGCCTTAGAAATCGGTGTAACAATCCATTCTACACGATCACTTGCTGTTTTAATTAACTCTTCAACCTTGGCAACTGTTATCATCTTTCCTTTATGAATAATAGCAACGCGATCACATATCATTTGCACTTCACTTAGCAAATGACTTGAAATAAACACACTCATATTTTCTTCTTTCACAAGCTTATGTATAAATTCCCTAAGTTCTCTAATCCCAGCTGGGTCTAAACCATTTGTTGGCTCATCTAATATGAGCAATTTTGGATTTCCAAGAAGCGCTTGCGCAATACCAAGACGCTGTTTCATACCGAGTGAGTATGTTTTTACCTTATCGTGAATTCTTTCATCTAAATGAACCATTTGAGCAATTTCAATAATACGTTCATCTGATATACCACCTAACATACGGGCAAATTGTTTTAAATTTTCCCATCCCGTTAAATAGGTATACAGTTCTGGGTTTTCAACGATACTCCCAATTTGACGCATCGCTTCTCTGAAATTTTCCTTAATAGAATAACCGCCGATAGAAATCGTGCCTTCTGTTTCTTTAATCAATCCAACTAACATTCGAATTGTAGTTGTTTTTCCGGCACCATTCGGCCCTAGGAAGCCGAACACTTCCCCTTGTTTTACATCGAAGGAAATATTCTCTACAATTGTCTTCTTTCCAATTACCTTCTTCACGTCACGTACGGAAAGTATCGTCGTCATTTTACCCCTCCTTGTTCTAGTTTTAATTTACTCGCAACATTTTGAACTAATCGGTCCGCCATATATGTATATCCTATTTCATTCGGATGGAAATGGTCGGAGTATAATAAATCTTTCCCACGGTTTTGGAATAAATCAAATGTCGGTGTAATATACACATTTTTATTATTTATCGCTAATTTTTCTAAAGATGCATTCCAGTCTACAACGATGTTTGAAGAACCTTTTAAATCTTCTACATCTTCAAAAGGATTGTATAAACCAAGCCAAAAAATAGGGCTATCTGTATTTAACTTACGAATTTCTTCTATTATTTTCTTCGCTTCATTTTGGAACGTCGCTGTATCAGGACGATATGTTTCTAAATCTATCTTTTCAAGCGATTCCCACCCTGGAAATAAATCATTTCCTCCAATTGTTAAAACGATTACATCTGCTTGCTTAATTGAATATTGAGCGCCACTACTCTCAATTTGTTTTAATAGGTCGGGCATTTTTGCACCACTAACAGCTAAGTTTGTTAATGCAACCTTTTGCTTATAATCTTTTTGTAAATCTTCTTTCATCCGTCCAACATAGCCAATTCCTTCTTTATCACCAACACCGCGTGTTAATGAATCACCTAAACTAACGATTTGTAACGTTCCCGTTTTCTTTTTCTCTTTTGCCACTACATCGGTCTTTTTAATTAAATTTGAAGCTTTCGGATTTAATACATCATTTACACCTGAAACAAAGCCATATGCAAATAAACAGAAAGATGCAATTGTAATGAGTAGAATTACTTTTACTACTTTTGATCTCATATCAAAACCCCTTTTAGCCCTCATAGATTGTCCATAATTATACCAAACGCAATTTTGAAAAGCGATTTTCAAACCTTATCTATTATGTTGTTTCCCTATGTACTAATTCTGGCAATAACTCTACGTGCCTTATATCGATTTGCTCATCATTAATCTTTTCATATAATAATTCAAATGCCTTCACACCAACATTTTTACTACAATACGAAATCGTCGTAATGCCTAAAATATCTGCCACATCTTGATCATCACAACCGATAATCGTAATATCTTCCGGAATACGAATGCCTTGTTTTTTCGCTTCCGTTACCATCCCCGCGGCAATATGGTTGCAAGATACAAGAAACGCTGTTGGTTTTACTGACATACGTGTCCATTCCCTAATCACATTACGCCCATCTTCCACTGTAAAACAGCCTTTAAACTTCCAAGCCTCTATCGGTGTTACAGCAATCTGTTGAAGCGAATCTTCATATGCTTGTTTTCTTCTCTGACTATTAATGCTATTACTTCTTCCAATGCAATACCCAATACTTGTATGGCCCGCATCTATTAAGCTTTTCATTCCGCGCGAAAACACTTTATAGTAATCAATATGCACACTCGAAATGAAATTCGAGTCGATTTCTTCGCACATAACAATAGGGCCGAATTTCGTATATTCTTCAAGCTTTTCCTTACTATTCGCCCGCGAACATATAATAACCCCATCAAGTTTTTTCATTTTTAACATATTTAAAATTTCTAATTCCCTTTCCTCACTATAATTCGTCTGACAAAGCATCATATTATAATTATTCTTTGCTGTTTCCTTTGATATTCCCTCGATAATAGCGCTATAATATTGATCATTTACGTGCGGTAATAAAACGCCAATTACATTCGTTTTTCCTTTCACTAAATGAATTGCATTCACATTTTGCGTATAATTTAATTCTTCTATAATTGCTAAAATTTCTTTTCGTTTCTGTTCATTCACATATGGATGATTATTTAGTACACGTGAAACAGTTGAAACAGATACCCCAGCAAGCTCAGCAATCTTCCTTATATTCGTCATCTCATTTTCCCCTTCCCTGCAAAAATTCTCCCTTGACCTGGTAAGCTTTCCACAATATATCCTTTCCTAGCAAATACATTTTGAAAGGATATACAACTATGCTTCGATTCAAATTAGAATATATATTTTTCATTGGCGGTCTACTCACTCTCGCCATCGGTATTAATATGATGACGACAATTACTTCCTTTGGACTTAGCCCTTATGATTCCTTCTTTATTGCACTATATCAAAATTTCGGGATAAGTATCGGTTTTTGGATTTTCATGATTAACTTTGCATTTACTCTTATCGTACTCTTTTGGAATAAAAAACAAATAACAATTGGTACAATTGTAACGATGGTTCTTATTTCCCTTTTTGTTGATTGGATTGGTTCCATTCCAACTATTATGGACGCTATCCGTTCTCTTCCAAAATATATAACACTTATTTGCGGAAATCTATTCGTTGGAGCTGGGATTGGTCTTTACGTCTCTACAAACCTTTGCGCAGCACCTCAAGAAGCTTTCGTTTTAACGGTTGCTGAGAAAAAGAAATGGACATTTAGAAGAACAGAAATTTCGTTAGCGTTTTTATTTTTAACATTAAGCTTCCTATTAGATGGACCTATCTATTTTGGAACAATCATCTTATCCTTTACAACAGGCTGGATTATCCAAGCATTTATTCAAATTGGTACGAAGATTTTAAATAGAAAAGAGCCTATTAAGCAAGCTGCTTAACAGGCTCTTTCTGTTTTATAAGAAGAGATACTACTTAGCATCCCCTTCAATTCGATAGTTTGCTTTCAAACAATCTATTTCTTCATACCCTTGCAACGTATGTAGAATATAATCATAATCAGCAAGAGACGCACGATGCGTCACAATTACAATTTCAGCCTTCCCTTTCTCTTCAAGCGGCATTTGAATAATCTTTTCAAAGCTAACGCCACGCTCAGAGAATAATGAAGTAATTTTTGCAAATACACCAATTTCATCTTTTACATGAAGTCTTAAAAATTTCTTCACAACAATTTCGTCTGGCTCTTTTAATACTTTTTTATACTGCGGGGATACCGCACTATTTCCGTTTACACCTAATCGAATATTTTGCATTACAGCTACTAAATCTGAAACAACAGCTGTTGCTGTCGGTAAACTTCCTGCACCTGGCCCATAAAACATCGTTTCTCCGACCGCTTCACCATACACATATACAGCGTTATATTCGTTTTGTACGGCCGCCAGAGGATGTGTATTTGGAAGTAGTGTCGGTTCAACTGTCACCTCTAATTTTTCACCATCTCGCTTCGCAAGACCGATTAATTTAATCGTGTATCCTAAACTCTTACTGTATTCAATATCTTCTTCTGTAATAGAAGTAATCCCTTTTACCTTCACATCTCCAAGCTCTACATTTGTAGAAAAACCAAGGGTCGCCAAAATCGTCATTTTTCTCGCTGCATCTAAACCTTCCACATCTGATGTTGGATCTGCTTCTGCAAATCCAAGTTGTTGGGCTTCTTTTAACACGTCGTTATATGCTCTCCCTTCATCTGACATTTTCGTCAAAATAAAATTTGTAACTACTCAGCTTTTTCAGACAAAAAAGCAGGCCAAATACATGTTTCCGATTTGAAAACATGAAAAAAAATA
>NZ_JAEHBI010000045.1:0-43847 GCF_016483705.1 Bacillus cereus group sp. N6 | reverse complement strand
ACGCCTAGCTTTGTTAATTCTTCTTTTGCTTGTTCACGTGTTAATTTACCGGATTTCTCTTGCTCTAAAATTGATTTCGCTTTTTCTTTTGTTTGATCATCTAATCCCGCAAACATATCTTTACGTTTTTCTTTCTCTGGAAGCTTTACACCTAACTCCTTCAACTGTTTCTTTGTATCGTCCATAATCGTTTTTACTTTTTGTTTTGTAGCGTCATCTAAATCTTTTTTCGCCGTTTTTGTAGACTGCTCAGCTGCTTGAGTATCCGTTGCCGCGAATGCCGGAATACCGACTCCTCCAATGATTCCGAATGATAAAGCACCTGCAATCGCTAAATACCCAACTGTTTTCTTCTTCATAGGAAATTTCCTCCTTCATATTTCTAAAGCATGTACACTTTCGTATACAATTCCTATAGTAATGTCGGTTTCTTAACATTTCCTTAACGACTTAACAAAAAAACGCCGCTCATCCCGAGCGGCGTTGTTCTAAGCTTTTTGTAATTGTAATTCTTCACGTTCCATTATTCTTCTTAATACAATTGTTTGTGTCATTGTAAATAAATTACCCGTTATCCAGTACAACACAAGTCCTGATGGCGCCGCAAATCCCATAAATAAAATCATTGCTGGCATCATAATTTGCTGCACTTTCAGCATCTGTACTTGTTCTCCAGGTGTAATATTAGATTGGAAAACTTTCATCTGAATAAATGTCGTTAACGCTGCGATAATCGGTAATATATGATAAGGATCTGCATGTCCTAAGTTTACCCATAAAAACGAAGATGTGCGAATCTCTTCTGTTCGGCTAATCGCATAATACAAAGCAGAGAAAATCGGCATTTGTATTAATAGTGGCCAGCAACCAGCTAGTGGATTCCAACCGCCTGATTTCATTAGTTCCGACATTTCCTTTTGATACTGCTTTTGTTTTTCAAGATCTTTACCCACATCACCGTATTTTTGTTTCAGCTTCTGCAGTTCAGGTTGCATTTTCTTCATTTTCGCTTGACTACGATATTGTGAAACAGCTAATGGAATCATGGCTGAACGAATAACGAGCGTCATAATAATGATAGCAATCCCGAAGCTAGCTCCTGGTATATGATGAGCAACAAATTGAATCATAAACGAGATTGGATATACGAAATAATGATCCCAAATTCCCGTACTATGTGCATCAATTGGGGCTGCATTACTGCAACCAGATAAAACAAAAACAAGTAATAATGATAAACTAACGAGCACAGCTCGGTATGATTTTAACATGTTCATTCCTCCAATGTTTCGTAATTATTTAGCGAAACATTGGTGTATACGGACCGACCTCGTCATTCTCTTCACTGGATTCTTGTCTGCGCACAGAACGAATCATTCCATATTTATAAAAAATAGAGAAAAGCGTTACATTACCAGTACCCTCTTCACACGTATTAACTAGTTTAAAGGCTCTTTGTCTACCACTTGATGCTTGCTGACGCACAAAGCGAGAAACATTAGCAAGGAAGAAAACTTCTAATAAACAAAGTGCTGTCGTTACAAACGATATATATAGAATTGCATCCTGCAATAAAAATTCCATCGCTTCACATCCTTAATAAGGTCATTTTAGCACATTCAACAAACATTCTCTATTTCCTTTTATCGTCAAAAAAGTATTTTGCATATTTTCTCAAGAAAACTATGCTAAAAAACTAATATATTCGCTTTCTTTAGTATATTCACACGTATCCTTGTATAGGTTTAATTTGTTAGAAATTTATAAAATTTTCGCATTATAATAAAACTATTGCCAGTTTTTGAAAAAACCTTTATTCTCTTCTTGTAATCAAAAATGAATATGGAGATGAAACATACTATGGGTCAACTAGGAGACGCCGATTACGTTCCCGACACCGCCTTTTTATCCTTCCCAGCAGCTAAAACATTTCACTTAGAATTTATCATACAGTTGGTTGTTATTTTCGTAGCCTCTATTTTGTATGCAATTTCTATGAATATGTTCTTTATCCCGCATAACATGATTAGCGGTGGCTTCGCTGGTGTAGGGATGATTATCGGTTATTTAATGCACTACAATATCGGTGCACTTATCTTTTTACTAAACATTCCTCTTCTTATTTTAAGTCACTTTTACTTAGGCAAGAAGACAACCTTTTTAACAGCGTACTTTGTAGCTATATCATCGTTAGCGATGAACATTATCCCTGTACACCAAGTTTCAGACGATATTTTACTGTCTTCTGTATTTGGTGGTGTAATCTGCGGAGCAGCTTCCGGAATCATATTCCGATTTGCTTCTTCAACAGGTGGCTTTGATGTTGTTGGATTGATTGTAGCGAAACATCGAGATATTTCAATTGGAGCAATCATCTTTGGATTCAACTTAATCTTACTTGTTGCAGCAGGATTTATTTTCGGATGGGATATTACGCTTTATACGTTAATTAGCCGGTTTGTAGTCAGCAAAGTTATCGATGCTGTGCATACGAAACATATTAAATTAACGATAATGACAGTTACAGAAAAAGGCGAGGAAATAAAAAGCGCACTATTGCATCACGGCATACGCGGGGTGACAATGGTAGATGCTGTCGGCGGCTATACAAACCATAAGAAAAAAATGATTTACACTGTCGTGACTCGCTATGAGTTAGGCGAAATGAAACGTATTATCCGTCAAGTGGATAACAAAGCATTCATGAACATTACTGAAACAGTTGAAATTGTCGGCCGTTTCAAACGCATATAAAAAAGGTTAATACATGAAAGGGCATAACATATTAGTCATATATAATATGTTATGCCCTTTGTTATTCAACTAACGCACCCTTTAGCATAATAAAATCACGAAGTTTATTACTACAAATCGGAGGATAGCATTCCGTATACAATACTATCTGTCCATTCATTTTTACTCCAAAAATCTTGTATGAAATGGGCTTCCTTTCTCATGCCTATTCGTTCACACAATTTTTGTGAAGCTGTATTACGTGCATCAAGATTAGCTTGTATACGATGTACATAAAATTCATTAAATAATTTAAATACCAAACTACTTACTGCTTCTGTTGCCAAACCTCTCCCAGCTACTTCATTTAAAAAACTATAACCAATCTCAACAGTGTCTTTCATATTTGTGTACCATACGGATAAATCACCAACTACTTTAGTCTTGTATATAACTGCCAAACTTAATATTGATTCTTCAGTAAGTACATTGTTTGCTAGCTTCTTATTAAATCTTTTCTGCATGTCTTCATGAGTCCACTTATTATGTAATAGGAACTTACATGTATCATCATTATTATAAATAGCAAATACATCCTGTAAATCAGTACTCTTAAAAGGTCTAATTATTAATCTTTCTGTTGTGATCTCCAAGTTAGCTCTCCTCCCTTACATTCATGCTACAAAACATTTTTTATAGTATGTAAGCCTCCTTCTTAGATCTCACCTTGATTACATATTTCATCATAATAAATTAAAATCCTTCTTCCACTAAACCGCATTGTTAGTGGTATTTCCTTGCGATTTTTATTTTTTACACTTATTACAAAATCAGATAATTCTATTATTGTGGCCCTAAATGTGTTATAATGAAAGCAGACTCACAAAAAAAGAGTATATAGACTTGGAAGTTTCTCTTATTTTTACAAGCAAAAAGAAACGAGCAGTCAGGTATATTTCAAACACCATACACGTAACGGTTTAAAAAACCGATCATCTTAGTTATTCTTCCATGATCTTTTTATAAAAAGATACGTACAACTAAAATTCACTTCAATATACTATACCTACCTTTTTGACTTCCAAATCATCTTATTACATAAGGAGATGAACATATGAATCAATATATAAGATATACAATAGCTGTCCTGTTTGCTATTATCGGCGGAACAATCTGCTTCTGGACAAACACTCAGCTTGGAGAGAATATCATTTTTAATGGAATCGAAACGATTGTAAGCGCTTCAATTTTAGGTGGATACATTTACTTCCTCTTCAATCCAGAAGAAAATGCACAAAAAACAATGTTATTAACAATGATCGGAATCGTTGGCGGATGTATTTCCTACTCAATGACTAACTATACATTACCACTTCAATTAAGCTCAGCTTTCTTCCACGGTCTATGGACTTGGTTCATTGCATTCTGCCTAGCAGACGTATTCAACCTTTTACAAGACAATGAAGAAGAGAACGGTCGCCAAATTGAAAGTAACTCGTAAGCTGGAAGATACTCTTCCAGCTTTTTTGTTTTGTTACTCTTTCCTGTTCATACCCCATCACTAAAATAAAAAGAAGCTACCCCCACGGCAACTTCTTTTCCACATACCCCATTCAGTATTCACTAAAATATATCAACGATTTTTCAAATATATCGATCGTTTCTCCACTTATATCAACGATTTTTTCATTATATCGACGTTTCGACACAGGTTATCGACTTACCGACACCCTTCGACACTCAAAACGCACAACATACCCTATCCCCCAAGCAATTTACTGCCGAACTCTACGATTAAAAAGATAACTAATAGGATCGCGAGTATCTTTAATGCTACATATGCTACTTTAAAAACAGCATAAATAAGCAAGACTATTAAAATAATCGTTAAAATTTCCATCTAGAATTCCTCCAAGCTTTGCTCTGCTTATCTTATTTTACTCGCCCCAGACTTTTTATGGAACGGCATAAGACGACATAGAAAAAAGAGGATACCTCACCCATCGTAAGATACCCTCTCTTTCAGCTGCTCAAACCATTCTCTCTCTAATTGTAAATATCCTATTTCACTCTTCTCGGCACTCTTTAATTCTTTGTCTGCTTTCCTCATATAAGTGTGGGACGCTTCCATATCGCCCTCTAAATATTTAACAATTCCTTGTGTGCGATAATACCCATGTAAGTCCACTTTTGTAATGGCCTTCCCATGTTCCTTCGCTTCTTGCAGAGAAAGACTATCCATCTGATAAAGAGCTTTATATAAAAGATACCAACTATGAAAACTACTAACAAAATATTTATTTTCTTTCGTGACAGAAAGTTGGGCGACTTGTTCTACATATAGTATTGCTCTTTCCATTCCCTTTTGATCCGATCGGGCAAGGAAGACGAGCATAAGTCCGCTCATGATCTCTCTTATATTTTTATTTTCTTTTATTTTATCTTCGCTAAGTTCTACTAATCTCTTATCCCAATCTTTCGGCCTCTTATAACTAAATAACTCACTCGATACTTGAATGTTATATACATGCTGCTTCGCCTTTTCATCATCTTTAATTAAAATAAGAAATTGCATACCATCGCTCATAAGCGTTCCTTTTATCGGCGCGATTGTAACCGCAAAAATTATAAAATGGAAAACAGAAAAATATAAAAGATATTGATAATAACTCACCATGTATATGTAACCAAAAGTAATACCAAATAGTAAACTTGTAATTGGTCCACCTAAAGTCATCCATGCCCATTTTTTTGAAAGGTTAGGTGTTACTATAGAAGGCGGTATTAACATTGCCACGCCTCCGAAGTACGCCCATAATTTATTTTCTCGAATGCGTACTTTTCCCCTCTCTTTTTGAACAGTAATAGGCCCTACTGTCATAAATTTAAATGTCAAACCACCTATTACGCCGAATACGACATGTCCTAACTCATGAATGATTACCACTGCCAGAAAAATCCCCAATAATGCCCATATATTCAACATTGTTTCTAATTTCCCAGTTCGGATCACTCCGTATAAAATGGACAGAATGAGCGCCACTGTCAGTGAACCAGCTGGCCTTCTTAAAATATCCACCTTTTTCTCCCCTTAATAAATCATTTTTCTATGCATTTCGTACATATATGTTCCAACATGTAATACCCAAACGAACGAAATCATAATGACCATAAAATAATCTTTCCCATCTAAAAGTGCATACACAATCGCCGCTAACCACGCACAGGCAAGTGTCATATTTGTATATTGGTATGCCTTATATCCCGCTTCATGAACAATTTGTTTTTGCCCCTCATCTGCATTCTTTGCCCACATTTCCATTGACTGAGAATACGTAACACTCTGTTCTGGATATAGAGCGTTATACCTTTTCCTCATTACAGATCCTAACCAAGTTATAGCAATAAAGCACACTGTAGATACCACAATACTTACACTAACAAAGAGCAAGTTTCCCTCACTTGTATACGTTCTATAAAAAGCGATAACTGAGCAAACAAACCATGATGGAATAACAATTTCCATTACTCGAAAATAAATAAGTGCTATTCCTAATCTTCGTCCCTTAACATTTTCTTCTTCATCTTTCGTTTGTGCGAGCGCTCTTGTACGCTTCCAAATATAATATATAGCTATTACGCCAAATAAACTCATCATGCCAATGCTAATAACAGAAGATATTTTACTAGTTCCCTCTGTTGCAATATCTCCTACTACATACCCTATAAATCCACCGCATACCGCTCCTACTAACAACTTCAGTATAGCCAAAATTTTCCCCTTTACTTTACTCTTCATCTCCATCTTCCCCCTCCACTAACGCAAATATTTCCTCCACCGGTACGTTGAAAATTTGTGCGATTTTTAGCGACAATACAATAGATGGTGCATAATCCCCGCGCTCAATTAAACTAATCGTTTGCCGTGATGATCCAATCGCTTTCCCTAAATCCCCTTGTGATAAACGATGCTTTGCTCGCAATTCCCTCACTCGATTTTGAAGCTTCATGTCTTCCCTCTTTTTCATTTATTTAATTAAAATTGTAAATAATATCCTTATTTTCGTCAATTATAATTGTCATTACGACTATAATAATTGACAAAAATAAAGATGTATTATGATGAAAATAACTTATATAATGAATGTGAAATATTAAACAAAGGAGGTTCCATATGAAGAAAACATCTACCTTTTCTTACGTTCTTACTAAGCTTACAGCAGCTTTATTATTATTATTACTTATTAGCACGCTTCTCTTAACAACTAGTCAACAAACATTATATAGTTTCTTAGCTGGATTACGAGAACTACTTTATGTTCCCTTCGCTCCTATTCTTGCGGCGTATGCAATTTTTTGTTCTATTTGCATCGATAAATTGAAATTAAAAACATATACAAGACTGAAGACATTATGCCTTTATATTTTTTGCGGCTATTTATTTTCTCTTCCATTCCTAATATTTAAAGAAGCTAGTCTAATACAGTTCTTGTTTCTCGGATCAATTGGAGCAGTGTGTTCTCTTTTTTTCTACTTATGTGCAGTTATAGCAACAAAACTTAAGTGGATACAATATGTCGTGCCAGGCATTATGCTTATTATATTTATCACAATCAACTTTATCGATCTAGAAAAGGTTGGAACATCAAAAGAACAATGGGTCGAAACAAAAACAGAAAACTCTTTCGAAGCATCTTTTCAACATTTTAGTGGTGAACATAAAGTCCCCATTGAACTAAAACGAGGTGACATATTAGAATTTACCATTGAATCACGAGCTGAAAATCCGGATGGCTACATGGGAGCCGTAAAAATGGCTAGTGAGTTTCAAGAGGAAGAAAATTATTTAGCTTCAAACGGTCCTAATACATACCAATTTGCAGCAATTAAGACGGGAACGTATTACATTATAGTTAATGGCAATAAGTTAAAAGGAAAGTTGAGAATAGATTGGAATATAAAATAAAAAGGCAGTGCGTCTGCACTGCCTTCCTAAATTCTGACATAGAATGGATTCCATATTAACTTGCGTTTTGTAACAATACTCGTTTTAGCTGTTTGCGGAAACGTACTCCTAACGTAGTTGCTACGATAACGATAACTCCAACAATGATTTTACCGATATGATCTTCTAGCACTCCAAAAATATCATGTAAGTTGCCACCTAACCAGTAACCACCGATTAAGAAGAATGATACCCAAAATAGAGCACCTGAGTAAATTGTAATCGCAAAACGACGGAATGGTAAGTTAATAATTCCTGCAAAATATCCTGTAAAATGACGTACACCAGGAATAAAGAAGCCGATAAAAATAAGGAAGTATCCATACTTATCAAACCACATTCTTGTTAAGTCGATTTTTCTTTGTGTTAAAAATACGTATTTCCCATACTTTTGAATAAAGGGCATACCTAATTTATTTCCTAAAAAGTATTGAATTGTCATTCCTACACTTGTCCCAATAAAGGATAGGATAATTAAAATCGGTAAACTTAAATCGCCCTTCTGTGCTAAAAACCCCGCATATGCTAACGTTGGCTCTCCCGGAAACGGAAGTGCAATATATTCTAACAGCAAACCAACAAGTACAACATAGTACCCGTACTGCTGAAATAATTCATGAACCCATTCCATGTCATCTCTCCTTTCAATCACGTACAACTTCTTACTATTATTGTATAAAAAAATTGTCGAAATAACTATCACAATAGCTTACATTTTTATTACATTTTTGTAAGGCTCACACTAAAGTTTTCTGTTCATTATTTGCTGCTATCCATTATCGTTTTAAAATAAGCTAACAACTATATATCAGACGACACAAGGGCATTAATATGCATTTTTTATCCAGTTTTTAACACTTAAAGTCACCTTATTTTGTTCTCAATAAAAAACCACCACAAACTCATACTAACTTCATATTAGCTTCATATACGTATTGTAAGATTATATCGGAATTTGTTGAAAAATTTAACTAATATATGACTAAGCATTAAATTGAATAAATATAAGTAGTTTTTCGAAATTGAAAAAAGGGTGAATAAGAAATGGAAGCTTATAAAATGCATGATTTTATTAATACAAATGTTGAATCTCATCAAAATGAAACCGTTTTTAATTTACACATATGTGAAACAAGTGAATTTGACGTAAGTTTAACAAAATCTACAACACTGTCTTTTATCGTTTCAAAAAAGAACATTAAGATTGTTACGAAAAAATGGATTAATTCAAATCAAGAAAGCATGATTGGTAAAAGTTACATCATTCCAACGAAAGCTTTCCACTACTTCTTACCAATTATTTCTGAAACTGAAGATGAGCTAAATATTCAAGTTCAAAGTTTTGGACTACATGGTGAACTTTTACTAAATGAAAGATTACTTATTGATAAAAACAACAAACAAAATCCAAAGATTACTACGTTCTTTGAAACATTAGATGAAAATGTAAATAAAGTATTACGAGGATTGCAAATTCATTGTATGTAAGACTATTACAATAGTAAAAAGGAGAATATAATGAAAAAACTATTATTAAGCGCACTATTATCATTAGGATTTTTAACTATTCCATTCACAAATGCTGAGGCAGCTACAACAAACGATCAGCTTATCGTGAATACGCAGTTAAATAAAATGGATTATTATCAAAACGGACAATTTATAAAGAGTTTTACTGTCGCTACTGGAAAAGCAGCCACACCTACGCCTAAAGGTACTTTTCAAATCGTTAATAAAATTAAAAACCGTCCTTACTATACAGGAAAAATTAAAGGCGGCGATCCACGTAATCCACTTGGTGACCGTTGGCTCGGACTAAACATGGCAGGAACTTACGGAACAACTTATGCGATTCATGGTACTAACAATAATCAAGCAATCGGCAAATGGACAACACTTGGTTGTATTCGTATGTATAACAATGATATACACTGGTTATTTGAGCGTATTCAGCAGCAAGCTACCGTCACTGTAAAATAACCTAAAAACAAGATTTATGTGTAGCCAAGAATTTTATATCTTGGCTTATTTTATTTATTCATTTACAGTAGCAAAACAACTGTATTTACATATATAATAAGAATAGGTTTCGTTAAGCAATATCAAAACATTGATAAACATGGATATTAAAATTATACAGTTATAATATTTTATAAATTTTACAATACATACTATAATAGAACTAATGTAATTCTGAAATATTCAGTTTCTCTAAACCATTCCCCTTGCTACTTTCATGATGACTTTATAGCGGGGGCTTATTATATGTATAAACAATTTGAGTTATCCAAAAAATGATGAATTCGAATATTGCAGTAAAAAGCGTTATTTAGGAGGTGTTACTATGACGCATATACTGGTGATTGAAGACAACCCAGATATACAAGAACTGATTCGTGAATTTCTAATGGCACAAAACTTTACTGTTGATGTCGTTGGCGCTGGAACAGAAGGTATTCTTCTTTTCCAAAAAAATTCATACGATCTTGTCCTCCTTGATGTGATGTTACCAGATATAGATGGCTATAGTATTTGTAAAATTATGCGAGGACAATCTGATGTACCGATCATTATGTTAACAGGCTTACATAATGAAGAAAGTGAAATTAAAGGATTTGAGTTAGGTATTGATGACTATATTACGAAACCGTTCCATTACACCGTATTTATTAAACGTGTAGAGGCTGTATTAAGAAGGGCAGCAACGAAGGAAGCAGAAGCTGCAACTATACTACAATTCCATGAATTGATGTTAAATTCTACAGCCTATGCCGCTTATGTTCATGGTAATCAAATTGAATTAACAACAAAAGAATTTGAAATTTTATATACTTTACTGCAAAATCGGGGAAAAGTATTATCAAGAAGTGATTTGCTGAATAAGGTATGGGGCTATGAACATTATGGTGATGTAAGAGTTATAGATACACATATTAAAAACTTAAGAAAAAAATTAGGGATTCCTTATATTAAAACGGTGAAAGGCATTGGCTACAAAATCGAATCGTAGTACAGACAACATCACCAAAAATATTTTCATCAAAACCTTATTATTTTGTATTCTTTTATCACTTTGTCTTTATCAAATTATTTATTTTCTAGCTTCAAACTACGATAAAGAACGTTTTGCAAAAGAAAATGGAGCGCTGTCTACAGAACAAGCGGATTCAGACAAACAAAACGACCAAAGTAAAACGAATCAAAGTAAGGCTGTTTCAGAGAGTATGATTTCCAATTTCCAATCTTCTATTATAGATTATAAAGCACTCTCTACAGCCATAAATCACCTTTTGCAGCCTAGCCAAACTGTAAAAGCAAAAGAACATACCCAAAATATTGCGGGGAAAAACAGCACTTCTACTCCACTTACAGAAACGGAAAAGCAAGTCGCTACTAATGATGCCTTACATAAACAAAATGCAGCAAATAATACAAATGATACACGAGATTATCCAAAATTAGCAGATGCACTGCAGCAATTGGCTCCACATATTGGTGCGACAATGCTTGCATTATCTTTACTCGGATCTTTAATTTATACGAAACTAATTGCCAAACCTTTTCAATTTATGAGTGATGCTTTAAAAGATATTATGAATCTTGATTTCTCAGATAAAAAGCTACTTAACAAAAATACAGATCAAACAGATTTTAATTTGCAAGTAGCTGCTTCACAGGTCCCAAATATAGTGAAGAATTTACATGCAAGCAATCAAGATTTAAGAAATGAACTCAAAAAGGAACAACAGTTAGAACAATCTCGTAAAGAATTTATGTCTATGGTATCCCATGAATTAAAAACACCAATCGCGGCAGTTATGGGACAACTCGATGGCATGATTCACGGAATTGGAGCTTATAAAGATAGAGATAAATATTTAAAACGTTCCTATGAAATGATGCAAGACATTAACATATTAACGGAAAAAATGTCGGAATTATCCAAAATACAAAACCCTCAATTTAAACCTGATTTAAAAGTTATCTCATTAACTAATATTATTGAGGATGTTATGAAGAAAGTAGATTACTTTGTATCTGTAAAGCAATTAAATGTTCAATCTAACATTAAGCAAGATGTACAAATTTTAGCTGACCCTAAATTTATTCAAACTGCTATTTTTAACATTATTTCAAATGCAATTCATTACACAATTGACCATCAGCATGTATATATAAAGCTTTATGAAAAGCCAAACGGTTATGCATTAGAAGTATTAAATACAGGTTCACAAATTGATGAGGATAAACTCGCCCATTTATTTGAGCCATTCTATCGCGCAAACCCTGGCAAACACGGATTAGTACAAGGTAGTGGCCTTGGGCTATATATTGTAAAACAAATATTAGATAAACATCAGTTTCCTTATGGGATACAAAACACACCTCAAGGTGTAAAATGTTCTATTGTATTCCCAAAAGCAATGTAAAAAACCTACTACAATTTCATACCCCAAATTCATACTTCGTATGAATGGCGGAATTTTGTAGAGTATCTTACTCTGTTTCGTTCGCCCGTTATCCTTATTTGGATAGCGGGCGTTTTTTATTATTTAAAAGGAGGATCTTCATGGAGAAATTTAAGTATTCATTACTTGTTTTATTCGGAGCTTGTAGCTACGGCGTACTTTCAACTATTTTCAAACTCGGATTCATTGATGGATTTTCAGCACATCAACTATTAGGGGGACAATATGTCTTTGGATGGATCGGGCTTCTTCTGCTCGTTCTTTTCGTTTCACGTCATAAAGTAACAAAAAAGCAATTCTTTTCCTTACTAACAGTTGGCACAACAATGAGTATGACTGGTATCTTCTACGCTATTTCTGTAGAAGAACTACCAGCATCTATCGCTGTTGTCCTACTCTTCCAGTTCACATGGATTGGTGTCGTTATAGAAGCAATCGCTAATCGAACATTACCAAACCGTGAGAAAGTTATATCTATTATTATTTTATTTACTGGAACATTGTTTGCAGGCGGTGTCTTTGAAGGTCTCGGACAAAACTTTTCCACGAAAGGTATTATCTTTGGTCTATTAGCCGCTGTCTCTTTTTCATTCTATGTTTTTGCAAGTGGGCGTGTTGCTACAGAAGTTCCACCTTATACGAAAAGCTTTCTTATGACAACAAGTGCTACTCTAATCGTATGCCTATTCTTCCCGCCAACCTTTTTAACGGATGGTACCCTGCAAGCCGGTCTTTGGAAATACGCTTTCTTCCTCGGATTGTTCGGCGTTGTCGTACCTGTCATTTGTTTTTCAATTGGTGTACCGAAAGTAGGAACAGGACTTAGTACAATACTAGGAGCAGCTGAATTACCAACGGCCATTATCGCTTCTATTACACTTGTACATGAAGTCGTAACCTTCATGCAGTGGATTGGGATACTCTTTATACTACTTGGAATTTTTACTCCTCAGCTGCTTACGGCTAGGAAAACAAAGAAACATAGTAGCGTGCATAGTGCGTAACAAAAGACCTTTCATGTATTTGAAAGGTCTTTTTCTCTATCTCACTTTACCGCTCCATACAGCTTTTCTATTTCATGCTCAATTTGTTTTACATCGATTCGTTCAAATAGTGGCTGCACACTATCAATTCTATTCGGCAACGTGTTTTGAGGCTCCCAATTTCGGTTCACAATCGATAATATGTTTCTAACTCTTTCACTTGAAAATGGTAAAAACGGTTCAAGGAGATTTGCATACGGCCAAGCGCCTCCAGTCAACTACCCCCACTGAGATGAAACATTTCAGTGGGGGCTTGAGTTAGAACGCTAGGTCTTTTCGTCTATCGCTAGACAGTTTGACGCTCTAGCATTCATGCCCCCTTATGGTAACACCCCAAGTATGTTTTTGGTTGGTACTGGCAACGAGCGATTGTTTTCCCACTTGCACCACCCTTTCGAAAAAGAGCAGTTCTTCCTTGCAGAAGAAGCCACCACTCAGATGAACCTGGCGTGTGCTACAAGCCCCGACAAATCGAGTACACATGGATGGTTGACGCACCCACTAAGCTATGCGCGAAGCAACAGCCTTACGTTTTTGCACTTCTAATAGAATCGGCGTTTTCACCTTGAGATTGTCGTCCAATTCTACAACTTTTGATTTTTGCAATGTATTCAGCGCACCATTAATATCAGCGTGGATACATGTTCCTGCTTTACTTTGGTACAGACCACGAGTGGTTCGTTTGCCGCTAAAGCGATACTGAGTCCTATCATCCTTAGACCAAACTGGAACCCTATCTTTGTCTAGGAAACTGGCTTTTGAAGTATAGCTTTCTTCTTGTTTTAAAAAGCGAATGCCTTCTTTTACACATTTATTCTCAATCGCTGCAATCAGTTTATGAAATGGGATTTGAACAAACTTTTGATTATTCTTTTTTCCCATATCAGATTTTTGTTTCCAACCCGTGTTATACCCTACGACAATAGTATCTATATCGAATGCTTTCACTTTTTTGAACAACAAGCCTACCGTTTGTGAAATATAACCATTTATTTGTCGTTCTCGTTTATGCCAAAGTGCAGCGATTTTATTCGTTACAATGCGTTTGGAAATTCCATTCTCCATATTTTTCTGTTGCAGATTACGTATCATTTTATTGAAGTACTGGTTAATAGATTTTAATTTTTTCCCATCAATTAAAAATGTATCACCTGTATTTGTCACGCAACTTACTAATCTGTCTACACCTAAATCGCAACTCAAAGCGTTACTAGTAGTCGTGGGTGGTTTCTTCATTTGAGAAACGTGCATTTCATATGTGTAATGCACCTCAAAGAACCGACCTTTTTGCTTCGGTACAATCTCAATGTAGGAGATTTTTTTATTTCTTAAGTTCTTTGGCATACGTATTTTAATGGAACCGAATTTTTTTCTAAATGCAACATTCATTGGAATCATCCAATACCCATTATCATCTACTTTTGGCACTTGATAGATTTCAATAATTCGTTTATCAGTTGAACGAGAATAATTCGGAAACTTAGGACGACCTGTGAATGTTTCAGGTTTTTTCTTCCACTGTTCCAACGCTTTAAAAAAGCTCTTCACTTCTGTAAATAAGGCTCTACGAATGGCTTGAACAGAGTTTGATTGAACGCCCGAGTAGTTCATATCGGCTTGCATGGCAGTGTCCACTTCTTTTACAGTAGCCATCTTGTTATTATTCAAGTAACTTTGTTTAATCGTGTACAATCCAACATTTCGCAACGCTTTTGAGCTATGTGACATGCGCTGCAGTAAACGAAATTCTTTAGCTGTGAGACAAGCTCGTCCGATATTCTGTTTCTGGGTGAATCGTTGTATTGTTTCTCTTTTCTTTTGTTTACGTAATACCTTCACTGCTTTCTTTTTAGCCATTGTTTTCACCACCTTTCTTAGAGAGTTCATTAAAATTTTTTTTGACAAATCAATATTTGGAACGGAACAAAATATGAACATGGTCTTCATCGTAATTCCTTTTGGCTCAAGTAACCGAATGATTATTATTATCCAATTTCGTTGTCTTACGATATATTCCCTCCTTATCTAAGGGCAGATTATATCGTAAGACAAAAAGAAACAAATATTCGCTCTCAAAAAATTGTTATGAACGAAACAAAAGTGTTTGGTCTACCTTCTGACGGCAATTCATCTCTACCTGAATTATTGGGTTTCACCCGTAACACAAATCAAATGGAGTCTTCTTGCCGAAAAGAATAAAAATACTCATCTTACATTCCTCCTTTTAAATATAAAAAAGCCCGCCCTTATCTTAAAAAAGATAAGGGCGGGGCTGTATAAACAGTCGCGGTACCACCTTATTTCGCCAATTACTCACATAATTAACCTTAACAAGTACGGAGCTATATGCTCTTATACTGTGGTTTTGATAACGAGTACCAACTCTCGTCGCCGCCTACTATTATCATTTGATAAGTTCAAGACGAAGCTCAAAGGCCATTGTTCAAATGAATATTCTTGCTTCTTCTCAGCTACCGAAGCTCTCTGGAAAGAATGGTTTCATCCTACTTTTCCTTTTCAACGCTTTTTATATAAAGTGAAACTTTAATCAGTGGGGGTTTTGTTCATCCCCCACTGATTATTAGTTGAACCAATCGGGCTTTTACGACTTAATCACTGAAAAATCAAACTTTTATTCAGGAAGAAAAGGAAATCCTATCCCCCTGCCGAATAACTATACTTTCACAAAAGGAGTGATACGATTGAATCAAAAACAACTAAGCACACGTAATGAAAAAAGCTGGAATGCAGCCGCTTATGAAGCTTGGACGAATCGCCACGGGGCACCAGCCGATTATGCAAAAAAGCTTATGGAAGATCCCGTGCGCGAGGTAGATCACTATTTACCTTACATACAATCTCCAAAAGGAAAACATATTATTAATTTACTCGGTTCAAAAGGCAATAAAGCCGTTGCTCTTGCTCTTTTAGGAGCAGACGTAACAGTTGTTGATATTTCGGCAAGTAATGCAAAATATGCAAATGAACTTGCGGAAGCAGCAGGTGTCTCTATCCAGTATGTCGTTTCTGATGTACTAAATGTGCAGCTCTCCGAATCATTTGATATCGTATTACTGGAACTTGGTGTACTCCATTACTTTCTAGATTTAAAACCGCTCTTTCAAAAAATTGCTACCTTTCTTAAAGGAGATGGAACGCTTATCCTTCGTGACTATCATCCTGTTTACACGAAATTATTAGGAGTAGACCACCCATCATTTCGGGCCAATGGAAATTATTTCGATGAAGAATTGATTGAAGATGATGTTGCTTATAGCATCCTTCTGACAGAAGCGCAGAAAGAATCATTACCTAAAACAACCATCCGTCGCTGGACGCTAGGAGAAATTATTACAACACTTGCGGAAGAACATTTTAAAATTGAAAAACTAGTTGAAGAACACGGGTCTCATCAAAGGTGGGTCTTCCCTCCTACTGCACCGGAAGAAATTGAAGATCGTGTGCCTGGTTTATATACATTAATTGCGACAGCATGCAAAAAAGGATCCCTTCACGGATAGGATCCTTTTTGCATGCTCACGCATATAAGTTGAGGTTGGAGATTACCATAATTCTGTAGAATAGGACACAAGATATTTCAACATTTCGTCTCTGACTTACGTCGTCAAAAAGGGGTATGACCAACATAACGAAGAGTAATGTTACAGTTGATACTGATAATCGTTATCAACTAATTAGAAGTATACATGATGTTATTTCAAATTACAATAGCATTTCTCATTTTTATTTATGAACTTTTTGATATACAAATGTATACATTTTAAGAACATTTACTCATATTAATCTGCCATCTTCCATTATCTGCTATAATTTTCATTGAACAGATTAATAACTTCATAATGATGTTTTTATTAATGTCGTTCTTTATATTTATAAATCATAATAAATAGTTTTTAAAGGCAGGGGTAACGATGAAATATGTTAGTATTCGCAAAAAACTACTGTTCACACTCTTAAGCATTTCTTCTTTATTTAGTATTGCTCTTATTGTTATTCTTTCATTCGCTATGAACCAAGCAAGCGAAATTGAAACGTTAAAAAATGATGTATCAAAACGAGCAACAATTTTAAAAGAACGTGGTGATTGGTTCCAAGCACAAGTTGCCGGTTTACAAGAATATTTACTGTCACATGATCAAAAAGGATTGGATAAATTCAACCGGGAAGGAAAAAAACTTGCTGATACTAGAGAGAAGGTAACAAGTGATAAAAAACTCCCAGAAGGAATGAAAGAAGCGATTTTAATGGGCGCAAAATGGCGAAGCGTCATAGATAATGAAGTCCTCCCTCTCGCTCGCGAAGGAAAATGGGACGAAGCATCCAAAATCGCTTTAGCTCAAACCGATTATGTAAACGATCTTTTAAGTCGTTTTACTAAATATGCAAATGAAGAAAATGATAAACGTGACGCATTAATTGCTGACGTAGAGTCTTCTTCATCTCTTATTCAATATATTATTTTCTTCTCACTCATTACATGTACGTTAACATCTATTTTATTAGCATGGTGGTTCTCTGGTAAACTCGTTAAACCGATACGACAAATTGATGAGAAATTAAAAGAATTAGCTTCTCAAGACGGCGATTTAACTGCTAGATTACACGTAACGAGTAAAGATGAAATTGGTGATATCGCCAATTCCTTTAATCAAATGCTCGCTAACTTACAACGTATCATAAAACAAGTGCAACAAACATCCACAAGTGTAAAAGAAGCGTCTGAAAATGTGTTTATCGAAACCACTGCTTCTATGGAAAATACAGCAAAAACCGAAGAAACTATGAATGCTCTTGAGTATAATATTCGTTCACAAGTTTCAAGCATCGAAGAAAGTTCAACTGCAATGGACGATATGACAACGAGTGTTCAGCGTATTGCAGAATCTGCCTCCTCTGTTGCTAGCCTAGCTGTTACAACTTCAGAAAAAGCAGATAGTGGGAATAAAGTCATTGAGAAATCTATTACACAAATGCATACAATTAACGAAGCTGTTAACGCTACATCACAAGTAGTAGAGCGACTCATTACACATACGAATCATATTGATACTGCACTTCAATCCATTTCTAATATCGCGGAACAAACGAATTTACTCGCTTTAAATGCTTCAATTGAAGCAGCACGTGCTGGCGAACACGGAAAAGGATTCGCCGTTGTTGCCGATGAAGTACGAAAACTTGCTGAACAATCTCAGCTAGCAGCAACTGACATTAACCATTTACTTCATCAAATTCAAGCTGACACAAAAATAGCAAATGAAATGATGACACAAGGTCAGTCAGAGGCTTCGGAAGGGATTACAGTCATTCGTACCGCTGGATTTTCATTCTCGGAAATTGTTAACCACATTAATAAAGTCTCTACACAAATGCAAGAAATGTCTGCAACTGCTGAAGAAATGGCCGCAAGTTCAGAAGAAATGAATGCAGCTTTAAATAACATCGCCTCTATTTCAAATGAAGTTGCCGCCGAAACATCACAAACAGCAACTTCGGCTGGTGACCAAGTAAATAAAATGAGTGTCGTTGCTAAAAAAGCTTCTGAAATGAAAACGACCGTACAAGAACTTGAAGTTCTCGTTTCTCATTTCAAAACAAACGTTTAAAGCGAAACTTTCCTTTATACTTCTATGAGCTCCAAGTTGTTAAAAAGAGAGATTTACAGTCTCTCTTTTTTTAACCTTAAAATATCTCTTTCTATCTCTCATTACGTCTGCTATAATTCCTAGAGGAAAGAGGAAAGCTTTATTCCAGATGGAGTAAAGCTTTCTTTCGATTTTTTACATTAATTAATTCTAATACTAAGATTTCACAAAGGGGGCTTTTTATCATATGAATTTTATTAGCATTCGAAAAAAACTAATGTTCATGATGGGAACGATTTGCGCTTTATTTGGCATCGCCTTAGCTTTTATTTTATTTTTTGCTATTGACCAATCTCGTAAAGCTGAAACATTACAAAAAGAAATTTCTCCTCTAGCAACAGAATTGAAAGAGCGTGGAGACGCTTATCAAGTACAACTTTCTGCTTTAAGAGGTTATTTACTACAACACGATCAAGTAGAATTAGACAAGTTTAACGAGATGAGTAAACGTCTGGAGGATTCAAAAGATAAACTTCTTTCTAATCCAAATATTTCTCAATCCGTGAAAGATACAATGAATTTAGGGTCCACTTGGAGAAAATTTATTGAAGAAAAAGTCTTCATCCTTGCAAAAGAACAAAAGTGGGAAGAAGCTTTACAAGTAGCTTCTACAGAGAATGGCTCTGTTTATAAAGTAATTGGTGATTTCACAAATTACAGTAATGAACAAGCTAAGTTACGTGATCAATCTATCGAAAAAATTGATCAATCTTCACTACAAATTAAATATGTTATCTTCTTATCACTTGTTATTTGTATTATCGTAGCTATCATTCTTGCATGGTGGTTCTCTGGTAAACTTGTAAAACCAATTCAACAAATTGATAGTAAGCTAAAAGAATTATCATCTCAAGAAGGTGACTTAACAGCCCGCCTACAAGTAAATAGTAATGATGAAATTGGTACGATTGCAACATCATTTAATAAAATGTTAGAAAACCTACAACATATTATCAATCGTGTTCAAAAAACATCCGTAGAAGTACAAAACGCTTCTGAAAATATGCTAGAAAAGACGAATATATCACGCGAGGCAACAATAAGAGTTCAAAGCTCGATGTCTAGCTTAAATGCAAATATTCAATCGCAAGCCTCTAGTATGGAAGAAAGCTCAACTGCAATGGACGATATGACAGTAAGCGTTCAGCGTATTGCTGAATCTGCTTCATCTGTAACTGAACTTGCTGTAACTACATCTGAACAGGCTAACGATGGAAGTTCAGTTATTCAAAAATCCGTTTCCCAAATGACAACGATACACGACGCGGTAAATGCTACTTCAGAAGTGGTCGAACGTCTAATCACCCACACGAAATATATTGATACAGCTGTTCAATCTATTTCTAATATCGCAGAACAAACAAACTTACTTGCTTTAAATGCATCTATCGAAGCAGCTCGTGCTGGCGAACAAGGAAAAGGTTTTGCTGTCGTAGCTGACGAAGTTCGAAAACTTGCTGAACAATCTAAAACAGCGGCAACAGATATTAACCAACTACTACATCAAATTCAACAAGACACTGAAACTGCGAGCTCTATGATGTCCCAAGGCCGTTCGGAAGCATTTGAAGGCATTCATGTCATTCGTGAAGCCGGCAACTCTTTCACAACGATTGTGGAACAAGTAAATAAAGTATCTACTCAAATGCAAGACATCTCAGCAACCGCTGAGGAAATGGCTGCAAGCGCTGAAGAAATGAACGCTTCACTGAATAACATCGCTTCTATTTCGACTGAAGTATCTAGTGAAACAGCGACAACAGCACAATCTGCTGAGAAAAAAGTCATTACGATGAATGAAATGACACAAACTGCTAAACAAATGAAACAAACAGTTGAAGAATTAGATCAACTCGTATCTCATTTCAAAACTGAATAGCTTTCAAAAAATATTCCTCTTTCAAGAGGAATATTTTTTTGAGCTCATTCCCTGCATATTATATATATATCCGTTATAATGAGAACCGATATCATTAATATGTAGGGGGTGCTACACATGTCACAACAAGCATTTGAAGAAAAGTTATATGCAAACTTAGAAGCTGTTATTGATCCTGAACTAGGTGTTGATATTGTTAATCTTGGATTAGTTTATGACGTTACAGCAGATGAAAATAATAATGCTGTCATTACGATGACGATGACTTCTATCGGTTGTCCAATGGCTGGGCAAATTGTATCAGACGTTAAAAAAGTATTATCAACGAACGTATCTGAAGTCAATGAAATAGAAGTAAATGTCGTTTGGAATCCACCCTGGTCTAAAGAACGCATGTCACGTATGGCGAAAATCGCATTAGGTATTCGTGACTAAATAAAGTGAAACTTTAATCAGTGGGGGTTTTGTTCATCCCCCACTGACTATCAGCCCTCACCAATCGGGCTTTTACGGGCAGTTGATCCCCCACCTAACTTCTTTGCTTCCGCTGAATTTTGAGGTGGGGGTCTTACTGCCCGTTAATTCTGGATAAAGAAAGACCTGACATCCTAGTCAGGTCTTTTTCTCTTATTATTTTACGCCTACTGCATCATAAGCTTTCGTTACAGCTTGTACAGCTTTAGAGTTTTTACCATATAAATCTTCAGCTGACTGCAGAGCAGCTTGACGCATCATCTTAAAGTCAGAGTTCGCAGTTAAATATTTCGTAAGAGCACGGTAATAAATTTTTTCTGTCGCTTCACGGCCTACTCCAGTTACTTTCACACCGTAATGCTCTCCGCCATCAGATACTAAATATGCAGCTTTATTGTTAATACTACTGTTAATATGAACGCCGCCATTATCAGCTGTTCCAGTGTAGCGTTTATTGTAATGATCTGGGTAACCTTCACTTGGTTTTAATGGATTTGGAATAGATGCTGGATCTTTCAGAGAACGAAGTGCATCGCCAGGTTTTCCAGGTGTATAAATGTCAGCACCTAAATCCCAGCTCTTCTTCTCAACCATGACACCCATAATATCAGATAACGATTCATTTAACGCACCTGACTCATTTTTATAAACAAGGTTTGCTGTATGTTCAGTTACAGCATGCGTTAATTCATGACCGATAACATCTAGTCCAGCAGATAATGGAATGAATGTTTTTCCATCGCCATCACCATACATCATTTGTACACCGTTCCAAGCTGCGTTATTCCAGCTTTCTCCGACGTGAACAGTAGAAATAAGCTTCGCACCTTTATCATCGAAAGAGTTACGATTAAATGTCTTTTTGTAGTAATCGTATACTTTTCCTGCATTTACATGCGCATCAACCGCTGCTTTATCTTCGAAGAACTTAGATTTACTCTCAACCTCTTCTCCTGTATATCCAAGCCATTGTGAGAATAAATTAAACAAGTTTTCATCCATATTTTCTGCATCAAATGTGTGAACACCTTGTCCTCGTTTACCATCAAATAAGTTGAACGCTCCTGTTTTCTCATCTTGAGCAATTTCAAATGATTGTCTATCGCCCAATACTCCGTAACCAAATCCTGTAATGTGATCTACAGCGTTATATTTCTCAATCACATTTCCATTCGTTGCATCAACAAAATAATGCCAATATCCTGGAGCTGGTTTTGAAATCGATGCTTTAACTAAGTATGCAAGATAGTACTTCCCATCTTTTTCATACACAAATAAATCTTTTTTCACACCGTCATAATTCTTTACTTTACCAACTTCTTTTTCAATATCTGCCTTTGCAATCGTTTCAGCTTGCTCTGCACTAATATTTGCAAACGCAGGAATATTTTTATCCTCTAAATTCGGAATAACTTGTCCGAAGAATGCTTTTACATTATTTTCTTTATCAAGTGTAACAGTTTGATCTGAACCATACACAGGAATGTTATTATGCTTCTCAACTAACTTCACATGTGTCGTACCAGATTCAGCATCTTTTTCCTCTCCAACGACATTGAAGTGTTTATCAATATTTCCTGCTAATTTAAACATATCTTTCTTACTCTCTAAATATTGAAAGACCGTCTCTTTTTTATCTAGTCCTTCCGGTGCTTTCCATTCTTCACCTATGTATGCAGGTGTTTTAAATTCTTGATGATATTGAATTTTTTGTTCTTCCGCTTTCGTTGTCGTTGCTCCAAATGCTCCAAATCCTCCGGCTATAACAGTTAACGCTAATGCTGATGAAATGACTTGCTTTTTCACTATAACATTCCCCATTCCCATAAAGATTTTTGACACTTTTATACAATTCTTATTTTCCGGGCCAATACCTTTTTCTAAATATTGAGAAAGTTTTTTCTGACAATTCCACTCAAAAAAAGAGGACATCCATTCGATGTCCTCTTTTCCATAAACGTTCTATTATTTTTTCAATTCGATTGCTAAATAGTGTGATCGTTCTTTCGCTTCAATATGAATATCCTCTTCTATCGCTTCTGCTGCATCACGCATAACAAGATTTTCACCATTTATTACACTACTCCCTTCAATTTGTACAAGGTACAATTGACGGCCTTCTTGCACCGGAAAATGAATTTCTTTTCCAGCATCTAACGATAAAGAATATAAATTCGCATCTTGGTGAATACGAATTGGTGCCTCTCCTTCTACTGGAGATACCATATGGAACCATTCATTTTCACGCTTACTCCAATCAAATGTAAACTCACCATAGTTTGGTTTATGATCCGCACGATCTGGTAAAATCCAAATTTGTAATAAACGTAGTGTTTCATTTCCTAAATTATGCTCGCTATGAAATACACCTGTGCCAGCACTCATATATTGAACATGTCCTCGCTCAATTGTTCCGCGGTTCCCCATGCTATCCTCATGTGTTAAAGCACCATCTACAACGTACGAAATGATTTCCATATCACGGTGCGGATGCATATCAAAACCAGTTTGTGCCGCTACTAGGTCATCATTAATTACACGCAATGCTCCAAAGTTCATATTATTCGGGTTATAGTAATTCGCAAAGGAAAAATGAAAATGTGTATTTAACCAACCGTGATTTGCTCTTCCCATATTTTTATGATCAACTTTTCTAAACATATCCTTCACCTCATATTATCTCGAATTCAAGATTTATTTTTAAAATTTTTCTCACTGTAATTTTTTTAGTAATTGTAATAATTGATGTTGTTCTTCTACATTTAAATTTTGAAACTGCTCCGCTTGGAACGTTTCTTGAGGCGGGACGATTTCTTCATATAAAGCTTCTCCCTTTTCTGTTAACGAAATATATTTTGTAGTACCTTCTTGTTCACGATGAATCCACTCCAGCTGCTCCATTTTATTTAATAGCTGCGTGATATTTCCCTTCGTAACAAATAGTTTATTTCCGAGCTCTTGCTGCGTTAGACGATTATGTCCTCCAACTTGAGCTAGCACATCAAACTGAGCGGCAGATACATTCCATTCTTTCAAATGCTGATTCGTCTCACGAATACTTTTGTTATAAAAACGTGATAAACGAAACCATAATAGTAATCCGAGTCTATCTTCTGTCTTCATTCTATCACCTCGCTCATTTCATACCATTAGTTTAGAACTAAACTTTATAAAAGTCAATCACTTACTTTTAGTAATTAATAAAGAAAGCACAGTGCCATTTCTCCACTATGCTTTACATTAACTTTCTATTTTTATATTCATCTAACTTCCTCTCCGCGAACTTTCTCGCATCTTTCTCAATCCATCTATCTTCGTACAATTCACTTCCAACATACAATACTTCCCTCTTATGCTGCATCGCATGGCGAAATTCATGCAGTAGTGTTTTGAGCACCTGCTCATACTCTTCCCATATGCAAACAAAAATTAATTGTTTTTCTTTATGATAAAAACCACCTACTGGGAATAAGAATTCCTCTTCTTCTTCTCCTAATGATAGAAGCACATGATTCGCATCACACGTATCACAAAAAATAACTGGTGTTTTACATACTTCAATCAGTGAAAACAAATCATCTCTAAGCCTTTTGACATCCCAAGGAAGCTCCGAATCCAACACATACCAATTCTCCACCTGTTGATATACATTTTGAAACTGGAGTTCCATTTTTCTATAATCCCCTTTCCAAACTCCCTTTTCCTATATGTATGCCACAATATGTAAAATATTAAACCTACTCTTTCCCCTTTCGAAAAATGACAATAAAAAAGAATCTATGTCAGCATAGATTCTTTTTACGTAATCACTTTTTTTTTCATCATTTTTTTTAATACAAAGTAACCAATTGTACAAACAATAGCAGCAAGTGCAAAGTATTTCACATATGGCCCAGCGACTTTATTAATACTTTCCCACTCTCTTCCTAATTTAAAACCTAAATATACAAATACAATTGACCACGGAATAACAGCTAATGTAGTTAGCGTAATAAACTTAGCATGTGACATTTTTGCAATCCCTGCTGGTATCGAAATAGCATGACGCACAACAGGAATAAAACGCGCTGTAAAAATAACGCCAGTTCCGTAACGATTAAACCAATCTTCAGCATAATCAATATGTTTCTTTTGAATTAAAATATATTTTCCATATCGCTCAAGGACGGGTCTTCCTCCGTATCGACCGATCCAATAAATGAATAATTGTGCGATTACACCACCAATTGTACCGAACGCGACAGCGCCCCAAAACGTAATGCTTCCTGTTGATACTAAATAACCTGCATAAGACAATACGATTTCACTCGGAATAACCTCTAACATCAATCCAAGCATAATTCCCCAATAACCAAGTCCTTCTAGAAAAACTAAAACGGAATGAATCAACTCTCCTAACATTATGTACCTCTCTTTACTTTTTTCATTGCAAAAAATAAAAGTACAAGCAGTAAATATCTTGTACTTTTATTTTTTAAAATTAGCTAGTCTTCGTATCCCACTTAAAGATTTTATTTAAAAATTTATATACATTCTTTGACTCTTTCGTCAGAAGTGGACCTAAGATGGATAGTATAAGCACGTATAGTGCCGAGAATGGTTTCAAGACTGACATTAAACCACCGGCGATTCCGATATTGGCCATAATGATGGAGAATTCTCCTCTTGAAACGATTGTTAATCCAATATTTGTTGACGCTTTATGAGATAATCCAGCTTGTCGCCCTGCAATCATTCCTGCAATAAAGTTACCGATGATTGTAAGAAGGACAGCACCTAACGTTAACCATATCGCTCCGCCTAATGAAAACGGATCAATGCTTAATCCGAAACTAAAGAAGAAAATAGCTCCGAAAAAGTCTCTAAATGGAACAACGAGATGCTCAATTCTGTCACTATGCTCTGTCTCAGAGAAAACTAATCCTAAAAGAAGTGCTCCAATTGCTTCGGCAACGTGAATTGTTTCCGAGAAACCTGCAATAAAGAATAACGAAGCAAATACTACAATAATGAAAATTTCATCTGAACTAATATTGAGCAATTTATTTAATAACGGCGTCGCCTTTCTAGCTACAATAAAGAATAGAAGCATGTATCCTAGAGCAATTCCAATTGAAGTAAGAGCACCTAGGAAGGAAGCATGATCCCCTAGAACTAAACCAGAGACAACTGATAAATATACAGCAAGGAATATATCTTCAAACATAATAATTCCTAAAATTAATTCGGTCTCATTATTACCAGTTCTTCTTAAGTCCACTAACACCTTTGCAACGATAGCGCTAGAAGAAATCGTAATAATACCCGCAATAATTAAGATTTCTAGTAAAGGGAATCCCATTATAAATCCGTATAATAACCCAAGTGAAAAGTTAATTAAAATATAGATCGTTCCGCCAATCGCAATAGAACGTCCAGATTTTATTAGTTTTTTCATCGAAAACTCAAGTCCTAGATAAAACAGAAGGAACAGAACCCCAATCCGTCCAAGGAAGGAAATGACACTTGCACTTTCAATAAACTTGAAATCGATAACACCTATTGTCGGCGCGTGTGGCCCTACTAACATTCCAAGAACAATTAGAAACGGAATTACTGAGAATTTAAACTTTCCAGCAATTACTGCCGCAATTGCAACTAATACTAACGCTGTACCAACTTCAAAAATTAACGTATCCATCTAGTCAGTCCCCCTATTCGAAAGTAACTCATTAATAATCTTTTTAATTTCTTCTCTCTCGCCTGAAACTACAAGCATATCGCCTTCTTCAATTACCGTTTCTGGCCCGGGATTAAATAATTTTTTCATATTCTTTTTCATAACTGCAATGATCGTTACGCTATATGTTTTTCTTATTTCAAGATCACCGATTGTTTTTCCAAGCGCTGGAGCAGCATTCTCTACTTTAAACCACTCAATCGCTAAACCTTCAAAGACCATTTCAACATTTTCTAATGCTCTAGGCTTGTATACCATTCCACCTAATATTGCTGCAATTTGTCTTGCCTCTGAGTCACGTAATGAAATACTTGAGATGCTTTCTTCATGATCTGAATCAAAATGATACATTTCTCTACGTCCATCATCATGAATAACAATCACCATCTTTTCGTTACCTTTCGTAACGATTTGAAACTTATAACCAATACCCGGAAGTTCACTTTCTCTAATATTCATATTTAGCTCCTCCATAACTTCTTTATTTAAATTTTCTGTTTTTCTGTCTTTTGTTCATTAAATCAATTTTAGAAATTCTAACCATTCAGGATACCTGTGACTTGGAAATCTTTTATTGTAATAATAAGTGGCTCCTAAAAAGATACTTAAAGATGTAATGATAAAAAATATATTACTTCTCATTTTCAAACTTTTAAGGCTTACTTTCAATAAAGTTTCTTCTTTCAAATTATCCCCTCTTTCTCGCTTTACATTTAGTTTTTTAAAATGTAAATAATTCTAAAAATATTACGATGTAACATAATCATAACACAAAATATGTTTATGTAACATAATTTTTTAGAAAAATTGATTCTCGTATATTTTTTGCATATAATTTTCTTATTACGGAAAAAAGGAAGTGTATTATATGGTTGATATCTTTAGCAGATTCCTTGAGGTAACGAATAATATTTTATGGTCATATATTCTTATTGCAATGCTAATCGGCTTCGGTCTTTATTTCTCTTTCAAATTAAAATTCGTCCAAATTACTCATTTCCGTGAGATGGTCAGTTTAATTAGTAAAGGGTTTAATCGAAAAGAAAAAAAGAAAGATAGCATCTCTCCATTCCAAGCATTTTGCTTAAGTGCAGCAGCGCGCATTGGTATCGGAAATTTAGCTGGTGTAGCATTAGCCATTTCAATGGGTGGACCTGGTGCAATATTTTGGATGTGGTTTATCGCAATTATCGGAGCAGCTACTAGTTTCGTAGAATGTACGCTCGCGCAAATTTATAAAGTAAAAGATGGCAGCAGGTTCCGTGGTGGACCAGCATATTACATGGAAAAAGGATTAAACAAACGCTGGATGGGTGTTTGGTTCTCACTTCTTATTACAGTTGCGTACGGATTAATCTTCAATTCAGTACAAGCAAATACGGTAACAATAGCGTTTGAAAATGCTTTTGGATTAGAGCGAACGATCGTAGGAGCTCTATTAGCTTTATTAGTTGCAGTTATTATTTTCGGTGGTATCAAGAGCATTTCACGTATTACAGAAATGATTGTTCCTCCAATGGCAATTATTTATATTGGTGTGGCAATTTTTGTCGTTATTAACAACTTCACTATGTTACCAAGCATTTTTATGGAAATATTTAATGGTGCATTCGGTTTAGACCAAGCTATCGCTGGTGGTATTGGAGCAGCAATCAAGTTCGGAATTCAGCGTGGTCTATTCGCGACAGAAGCAGGTATGGGTAGTTCTCCTAACGCAGCAGCAACATCAGATGTATCTCATCCTGTAAAACAAGGACTTGTTCAAGCATTAGGTGTTTTCGTGGACACATTCTTAGTATGTACATCAACAGCATTTATCGTATTATGTTCCGGACTGTACAAAGGAACAAATTTACAAGGTATTGAATTAACACAAAGTGCATTAAGTTCACAAATCGGACCGTGGGCAAGTACTTTCTTAGCGATCATTATTTTCCTATTCGCTTTCAGTTCTTTACTAGGAAACTACTATTATGGTGAAACAAACATCGCATTCATTAAAGAAAGCAAAACATGGTTACTGATTTATCGTGTTGCAGTTGTCGGAATGGTGTTCTTCGGATCTATCGCTGCCCTTCAAACAGTTTGGAGTTTAGCTGATTTCTTTATGGGACTAATGGTATTCACAAACTTAATTGCCATCTCATTCCTTAGCAAGTTTGCATACGCAGCTTTAGTAGACTATATAAAGCAAAAGAAACAAGGAAAAGATCCTGTCTTCGTTGCAAGTTCTATCCCTGGCTTACAGAATACAGAGTGTTGGGATGGACAGGATGTAGAAGAGAAACAGAAGGCTGTGTAATAATTAAAAGCGGAAGCGGCTCGTCCAGAATCGCAGGACATTGGAGCTCTCGACCTTGAAGCGCTTTTTGCTTCGAGCGAGAGAGCGAAATGACCGGAGATTCTAGCCGCTGGAGCTGGACATCATTAAAAGCGAAAGTGGCTCGTTTAGAACAAGAGCTATATATCAAAATAAAAATCCCTATTACTCCACAGTAATAGGGATTTTTATTTATAACAGTTCATAATTTGTTCAAATTAATTCCAGCAAAAGGGTTGATTTATACAAATTACTAGATTATAATTATTATAAATTAGTAATTGATATAACATAACAACTCAAAAGGAGATTGATCATAATGAACAAACAAGTAATCGAAGTATTAAACAAACAAGTAGCAGACTGGAGCGTTTTATTCACAAAATTACACAACTTCCATTGGTACGTAAAAGGACCTCAATTCTTCACATTACACGAGAAATTCGAAGAACTTTACACAGAGTCAGCTACTCACATCGACGAAATTGCAGAACGCATTTTAGCAATTGGCGGCAAACCAGTAGCAACAATGAAAGAATACTTAGAACTATCTTCTATTCAAGAAGCAGCATACGGCGAAACTGCAGAAGGAATGGTTGAATCAATTATGAAAGACTACGAAATGATGCTAGTCGAACTGAAAAAAGGCATGGAAATCGCTCAAAACTCTGATGACGAAATGACATCTGACCTACTATTAGGCATCTACACAGAACTAGAAAAACACGCTTGGATGCTACGCGCGTTCTTGAATCAATAATATATTTAAAAGCGGAAGCGGCTTGCTCAGAATCGCAGGGCATTGGAGCTCTCGACCTTGAAGCGCTTTTTACTTCGAGCGAGAGAGCGAAATGACCGGAGATTCTAGCCGCTGGAGCTGGATATTATGTAAAAGTGGAAGCGGCTCGTTCAGAACAGGAGGGTGTTGGAACTCCTGATTACGAGGCGCTTTTTGCCTCGAATGAAGGAGTGAAACAACCAACTGTTCTAGCCGCTGGAGCTGGATAATATTAAAAGCGGAGGTGACTTGCTCAGAACAAGAGGGCATTGGAGCTCCTGACGAAGAGGCGCTTTTTGCCTCACAGGAAGGCGCGAAATGACCGACTGTTCTAGTCACCGGAGCTGGATATCATTTAAAGCGGAAGCGGCTCGTTCAGAGTCGCTTTTTTCTATGGGGTTAATCGCGCATATCAGTACATGAAATTTATATCAGCGATTTTTGCATTATATCGGCGATTCCATCAAATATATCAGCGATTTTTCCAATATATCGACTTACCGACAAAACACGACAATATTAGCACCCCTCTCCTCTACTTTTATCAATATATTACAATCCCTTTTATGTTAAAATATAGGTAACATCCTTTAGTAAAATAGATCCAAAAAAGCTTTTCCATATTCATCATTTACTACTTAAATGGCGGGAGTGGTTCAGTTGAAAGACTACTTAATTAGAGCATTTTTTGCGTTAATAACAGTTGGGATTCTCTTACTTATAGCTAATATTTTCAATATACGTGTCGAGGTTAAAGACTATGCTTTCCTCGTTGTTGTAGCAATTGGTGGCGGCTGGGGTGGCTGGTACCTGTATAAAAAACAAAGTAATCAAAGTGATAAAGGCATTCCAAAGTAATACGGAATGCCTTCTTTTATTGCCGTCTATAATAAATAATAAAATTCAAACCGCTAATACAGCCAATTGCAATAAACATGCCAAAACTCTGTGCATCCCCAGCTAGATTATACTCATCAACGATAAACCCAGACATAAACAACGTTATCGCGGCAACACCGATACACAATATCGAAATAAACCAAAGCGAAAATTCATTAATTAGCTCTTTCTTCTGTGTTGAAACAATTAGCATAACAAGAATAGATGCTGCTAATATACTTTTAAAAACAGGACGTAAATACACAAACTCCTCCATCTATTTCTCCTTTTCCTAAAATATTACATCTTAACATTAACATATTTAACTAAATTAAAAACACATGCCTTTTCAAGATAAAATGACATGTGTTTCCAAAAACATCTATAAAATTGTATTATGATAGCTGCTTCCACTTCGTTCCTAAAACAGGACGCACATAATTTTGGATTGCATGAATTAGTTTATCTGCCGTCTCAGCTGAAACGATCAACTCTTTATTTGATGGATTCATAAATCCTTCTTCTGCTGCACGTTCAACCATTTGCAAAATTGGTCCATAAAAGCCTTTTATGTTCAATAAACCAACCGGCTTATTATGTATACCAATTTGTGACCAACATACTACTTCAAATAGCTCTTCAAACGTTCCGTATCCGCCCGGTAATGCAATAAAAGCATCCGCAAGCTCTGCCATTTTCGCTTTGCGCTCGTGCATCGTTTCTACTTCAATTAATTCTGTTAGCCCTGTATGAACAATTTCTCCTCGGAATAGACCGCGCGGCATAACACCTGTTACACGTCCGCCTAAGCGAAGAACTTCGTTTGCCACTTCTCCCATTAATCCAACGCAAGAACCACCGTATACAAGCTCATAATCGTTCTCAACAAACATTTTTCCTAACGCTATTGCCTGCTCTTTAAATTCAGGCCTCTCCCCTAAGTTGGAACCTGCAAACACACAAATCTTTCTCATTCCTACACCCCGAAACTATATATTGTTATGATACAATGAATATTGTACAACATATTGAAGGGATGAGGAAGAAATGGATATCGTCGCATTTCAAAGATGGGTGGAGGAATTTTACGAAAAACGAAGCTGGTCACAGTATAATTCCTTTATTCGCTTAAATTTCTTAACAGAGGAAGTCGGAGAAGTTTCACGCGTTGTTCGCGCAATCGAAATTGGCCGTGATCGTCCTGACGAAAAAGTGAAAACAGAAGAAGAACTAAAACAAGAGTTAAAAGAAGAACTTGGTGATGTACTATCTAATCTTATTATTCTTTCACAAAAATATGATTTAGATTTACAAGACATTATGGAGGCACACGTCACAAAGCTTTCGAAAAGGTTCGAAGTATCCAAATGAGAATATTATCAATTATGGTATAATGTTCTTGTCACAATACTAAGGGGGATTTTATGTTATCTAAAAAATTGCACGACGCATTAAACGATCAAATGAACTTTGAATTTTACTCTGCCCATGCTTATATGGCGATGGCTGCTTACTGTACGGCGGAGAGCTATGATGGATTCGCTAATTTTTTCCTTGTACAAGCTGAAGAAGAACGTTTCCACGCAATGAAGCTTTACAACTACATTAATGACCGCGGTGAGCGCGCTATTATTACTGGATTTGATAATCCAAATAACAAATACGAATCTGTACTGAACGCTTTTGAAGTGGCACTTGAGCACGAGCGTGAAGTAACGAAGCGTATTTACAACTTATCTGATATCGCTTGGGATGAGCGTGAGCATGCAACAATTACATTCTTAAAATGGTTCGTCGATGAGCAAGTAGAAGAAGAATCTTCATTCGATAGCATCATCCAAAAATTAAAACGTATTACAAGCGATTCAAACGCATTATTTATGCTAGACGCTGAATTAGAGAAACGTACATTTACGCCTCCAGCTGAATAGTATTTCAATCACCTTAATGAATGTATTAAGGTGATTTTTTTATTTCTTCTCTAAGCTGAATAACCCTCGCCAAATCTTTCTTATAAAGCCCTGAAACCTTTTCAACAAAGTTACTATTAGTAAAAGTCCCATCTCCTTCTTCTACTATGCTTAAATATCCATGTATAAACTTCAAAAACGCTCTAGCATCTTCTCCAGTTAAATGATTAATGTTCTCTATAATCTCATCAAACTCCCTTAAACTATCCGATTCTTTCACCCTAATTCCCCCTCTCTATATTATTTATCATACCAAAATAAAAAAGTCGTTCATCCCTCTAGGCGAGAGATAAACGACTTCGTTTGTTTTTATTAAAGCATAACCCCAACGATAATAGCTGATAATATACTTACTAACGTTGCACCGTATACAAGTTTTAATCCGAATGAAGATACAACGTTTGCTTGTTTGCCATCAATACTCTTCGTTGCACCTGCGATAATTCCGATTGATGAGAAATTTGCAAATGATACAAGGAAGATAGATAAAATACCTACTGTACGAGCTGATAAATCGCCAGCTACTTTTCCAAGGTCAAGCATTGCAACGAATTCGTTCGTTACTAATTTCGTTGCCATAATTTGTCCTGCCGTTAGCATCTCTGATGTTGGAATACCCATTACGAATGCTAATGGTGAGAAAACGTATCCTAAAATGCTTTGGAATGTGATTCCGAAAATTGAATCGAACACACCGTTAATTGCTGTAATTAATGCTACGAAACCGATTAACATCGCCGCTACTGTTACAGCGATAGAGAAACCAAGCATAATATATTCGCCTAACATTTCAAAGAATGTTTGTTTTTTATCTTCTTGTAATTCTAAAATGTCGTCTTCTTCTTTTACGTCATATGGATTAATAATATGAACGATAATGAATCCACTAAATAAGTTTAATACAAGTGCTGTTACTACATATTTTGGATCAATCATTTTCATGTAAGAACCGACGATTGACATCGATACTGTTGACATGGAAGATGCACAAAGTGTGTATAAACGATTTTTCGGTAATTTGCTTAGTTGATCTTTTACTGTAATGAATACTTCACCTTGACCAACAATTGCAGCTGCTACTGCATTATATGATTCTAGTTTTCCTAAGCCGTTAATTTTACTTAATAGGAAACCGACTGCACGGATGATAATCGGTAAAACTTTAATATGTTGTAAGATCCCGATTAATACTGCTAAGAAAATAATTGGTAATAATACTGTTAAGAAAAATGGTGCTTGTCCATCATTTGCTAAACCACCAAATACGAAATTAACCCCTGCTTCCGCAAATTTTAAAATAGCGCCAAATCCATCTGCAATCCCTTTTACTAATACAAATCCGACCTTTGTATTTAGTAAGAAATACGCAAGTACCAATTGAATGACAAGCATAAGTGCAATTGGTTTATATTTAATTTTCTTACGATCTGAACTGATAAGGAACCCTAGTACAAATACTACAAGTAAACCGACTAGAAACATTACGATCTTCATATGTGAATCCTCCACTTCTCCCACGAGTTATTGGTCGTATAACGTATAACGAATGACGTCTGACCATTGATGTTAAAAAAATTTAAAACCCCTAAATATTATTCAACTGTTTTCTAAAATCGGTAAGCGTTTACATAAATTGCAATTTATAAAAGGTAGCTTCTTCTCTCCTACCATACTTGAAAGTCTGAAATTGATACCACCTACAAATCAAATTGTAAGCGTTATTTAATCGAAATGCAATATAAATTTTAAAAGATTTTTATATGTTAATATATTCCTAACTAATTGGTTTTTTCATGCAAATTTACCATAAAAAATAGCCCTAGCTATAAGCTAGGGCCATCTTTGTTTATAACATAACACCAACGATAATCGCTGATAGAATACTTACTAATGTCGCACCGTACACAAGGCGTAGACCGAATGATGATACAACATTTGATTGGTTTTCATCGATACCTTTCGTTGCACCTGCGATAATTCCGATTGATGAGAAGTTCGCAAATGATACAAGGAATACAGAAAGAATACCAACTGTACGAGCTGATAAATCACCAGCTACTTTTCCAAGATCCAGCATCGCAACAAATTCGTTTGATACTAATTTTGTTGCCATAATTTGTCCCGCTGTTACCATCTCTGCTTGCGGGATACCCATTACAAATGCTAATGGTGAGAAAATGTATCCTAAAATAGCTTGGAATGTAATACCGAACATTGAATCCAACAAGCTATTAATTGCTGTAATTAATGCTACGAAACCAAGTAACATTGCCGCTACTGTGATTGCAATCGTGAAACCAAGCATAATATATTCACTTAGCATTTCAAAGAATGACTGTTTTTTCTTATTTTCTAATTTCAGTGTATCTTCTTCTGTAATATCGTACGGGTTAATAATATGAATAATAATGAAACCACTAAATAAATTTAATACAAGTGCTGTTACTACATATTTCGGTTCGATCATTTTCATATAAGAACCTACGATTGACATTGATACTGTCGACATGGAAGATGCACATAATGTATATAAACGATGTTTTGGGATTTTACTTAATTGATCTTTTACTGTAATAAATACTTCCGCTTGCCCAACAATGGCAGCTGCTACTGCGTTATATGATTCTAGTTTTCCTAGACCATTTACTTTACTTAGCGCAGTACCAATAGCACGAATAAATATCGGTAAAATTTTAAAGTGTTGCAGAATTCCGATTAAAACGGCAAAGAATACGATTGGTAATAACGCTGTTAAGAAGAATGAAACCTCTCCTTTATTAACAAGACCGCCAAATACGAAAACGATTCCAGCTTCCGCATATCCAAGAAGCGCGCCAAATCCATCTGAAATTCCTTTTACTAAAATATAACCAACTTGCGTGTTTAATAAGAAATAACTTAACGCTAGCTGAATAACAAGCATAATTGCGATTGGTTTATACTTAATCTTCTTTCGATCGGCACTTATAAGAAAACCGAGTACAAATACAACGAGCAATCCTACAAGAAACATAACAAACTTCATTAATAAAATCCTCCATTTAACTCTTCATTAACGTTGAACGTCTGACCACTTGAAATAAGAAATAATCCGAACTTTCCATTTCTCCTCTAAAACCTTCAATCGGATAGGAAAGATCATAAAACCTCTTGTTTCAAAGGCATTTTCCATTCTAACATAAATCACAACTCATATCCGCACTTTTCTTAAAAAAATTACATTTTATTATAAAACGTTCATGAATGTTCGTCTTTTACATTATATAGCGAAACTTTAATCAGTATCATCCCCACTGATTATTAGCCCGTATCAATCGAGAGTTTTACCGTTCACAAATAGCAGGATAAAACAAAAAAATGAGCATCAAGTTTCACTTGATGCTCACCTCATTATACTGCTTTTTCTTTATCAGCTACTGCTGGCTTATCCCAGCACTCTGTATTGTTCAAACCTGGAATAGACTCCGCGTAGAATACTGGATCTTTTCCTTGTTTCTTTTGCTTAACGTAATCTGATAATGCCGCGAAAGCGTACTTAGAAAGGAATACGATCGCAACTAAGTTAATAACAGCCATAATCCCCATAAATAAATCTGCTAAATCCCAAACGATTTGAATTGTTGCTACAGATCCTAAAACAACCATACCAAGCACAGCAATGCGGTATGCATTTAATAACACTTTACTTCCATTTAAGAATTCAATATTCGTTTCACCATAGTAGTAGTTACCCACTAATGAACTAAATGCAAACAAGAAGATTGCAACTGCTACAAATATAGAAGCCCACGGTCCGATATGTTGACTTAATGCTTGTTGCGTTAATTGAATTCCGTTTAAATCAGCCGCTCCAGGCACATCTGATAATAAAATGATAAATGCTGTACAACTACAAATTAATAATGTATCTGTAAATACCCCTAAAGTTTGAATGAAACCTTGTTTAACTGGGTGCGTTACGTTTGCAGTCGCAGCTGCGTTCGGCGCACTACCCATACCTGCTTCATTTGAGAATAATCCACGTTTTACCCCTAGTAAAATCGCAGCTCCTAATCCCCCACCTACTACTTCTTTAATTCCGAAAGCATGTAAGAAAATTTCTTTAAATACATATGGAATTGCCGTAATGTTTGTTACAACAACGAATAATGCTACTGCTACATATATAATTGCCATTACTGGAACAATCATTTCAACCGCACGTGCAATACGTTTTACTCCGCCGAAGATAATGATTGCAAGTAAACCAGCCATAAACAGACCTACAAACTTACCATCTGTGTTAAATGCTCCATCAAAAGCCGCCGCTACTGTGTTTGACTGCACGGCGTTGAAAATTAATCCGAAACTAACTGTTATTAGAACAGAGAAGACAACTCCTAGCCAGCGTTTCTTTAAACCCTTTTCCATATAATACGCTGGACCACCACGGAATGCATTCCCATCTTTTACTTTATAAATTTGCGCTAATGTGCTCTCTACAAATGCAGAAGCACCCCCAATTACCGCAATTAACCACATCCAAAATACCGCTCCTGGTCCACCTGCTGAGATTGCGATAGCTACACCAGCTAAGTTACCAGTACCTACACGAGAAGCTGTACTCATACAAAAAGCCTGGAACGATGATACACCGCTCTTCTCTTTTTGAGCTTTCCTCGTTTTCGAACTTGCCCCATCCCCAAGCAAACGAATCATTTCACCGAAGTAACGAACTTGGACAAATTTCACACGAAACGAAAAGTAAAGTCCTAACCCAATTAACATCGCAATAATGACATATGACCAAAGGACATTATTTACATCCCCAATTACCTTAGCTAAAAAATCCATAATTGCATTGCCCCCTCTTCCTAACAATAAGAAAATTATATTCTAAAAACTTTTAGTAATCAAGAATTTTATGTTAGGTTTTATAACATGGACATGTTAAATTTATTAACATATATGTTTTTTTACGTAAAAATATAACCAGTACGTGCATTTATCCAATACTCAATCACTCATCCCATTCGACCGGTCATACTTTTAAGACAGTGCGTTCTCTACAAATAACGAGAATAATGAACAAACAAAATTATATTAATAATTCCCTCTCACCCTTTTCATCATTTACTACAACAAAAAAGACGAGCATCGAATTTATCTCGACGCTCGCCTTTTCATTACACTGCTTTTTCTTTATCTGTTACCACTGGCTTATCCCAACACTCCGTATTCGTTAAACCAGGAATAGAATCTGCACTGAAGACTGGATCTTTTCCTTGTTTCTTTTGCCTTACATAGTCTGCCAAAGCAGCATATGCAAATCGGCCAAGAAGTGTAATCGCGATTAAGTTTGTGATTACCATTAGTCCCATAAATAAATCCGCCATATTCCATACAACTTGAAGTGTGGCAACAGAACCGAATAATACCATTCCCACTACCGCAATACGGTAAATCGTTAACCAAGTTTTACTTTGTTTAATGAATTCAATGTTCGTTTCACCATAATAGTAGTTTCCTAGAAGTGAACTGAAAGCGAATAGGAAAATAATAATCGCTAAGAAGCTACTTGCCCATGGGCCAATTTGTGAACTTAATGCATTTTGTGTTAATTCAATACCTTCTAAATTTGTTGCCTTATATGCACCAGAACATAGTACGATAAATGCTGTTGATGTACATACTAAGAATGTATCCACTAACACTCCAATTGTTTGAATAAAACCTTGTTTCGCCGGATGCGTTACATCAGCTGTTGCTGCCGCGTTCGGCGCACTACCCATACCTGCCTCGTTCGCAAATAATCCGCGCTGAATACCATACTTCATTGCAGCACCGATACCGCCACCTACAGCTGAATCTAAACCAAATGCTCCTTTAAAAATTTCTGTAAACATATCCGGTATTAAATAATAATTTTTAATAACAACGAAAATTGCTACTGCAATATAAATAAGTGCCATTGGCGGAACGATCATTTCAGACATACGCGCGATACTTTTCACGCCACCAAAAATAATAACCGCAACTAATACTGCTAATACAATCCCAACAACGTAACGTTCAATACCAAAAGCGTTTTTAAATGCTAATGTAACTGTATTTGCTTGTACGGAGTTGAAAATTAATCCGTAACTAATTGTAATAAGGATAGAGAACCAAATTCCCATCCAACGTTTATTTAAACCTTTTTCCATATAATAAGCAGGACCACCACGGAAGCCACTGCCATCTTTTATTTTATAAATTTGTGCAAGCGTACTTTCCACGAAACTTGAAGACGCTCCGACAATCGCAATAACCCACATCCAAAATACCGCTCCAGGTCCTCCCATAGAAATAGCTAACGCTACACCGGCTAAGTTCCCGATTCCAATACGAGCTGCTGAACTCATACAGAACGCTTGGAAAGAAGATACACTACCTTTTTTACGCGTCTTTCCAGTTAATCCATCACTCATTAATCGAACCATTTCCCCTAAATGAGTAATTTGTACGAATTTCAATTTAATAGAAAAATAAAGACCTAAACCAATTAACATTGCAATAAGAATATATGACCAAAGAATTGTATTCGTTGATGAAACAAATTGCTCTAAAATATTCATACAATTAACCCCTCCTTTTCTCCATAAAACGAATTATATTTAAAAAACATTTAAAAATCAACATTTTTCGACAATTTGCAATTTCCAAATATTAGCCAGACACGAAGTAACAATATCTTTATGACTCTCCTCCCTTTAACTGTACATACTAAAACAAAAAGTAAATATACAAACTACCCCATTGACAAAAACACCAACCTGTAACTATAATGATTACATCAGGTTGTAACAAACCTTATTACAACAAATTCATTTACTTTCAGATATACACTTTAACAAAACACTTTGGAGGGATTTATTATGAAAATCGGAATCATCGGAGCAACTGGTAAAGCAGGAAGTCGTATTTTAAAAGAAGCATTAGATCGCGGACATGAAGTAACTGCAATCGTAAGAAACGCTGCAAAAATTACAGAAGAAAATATAAAAGTTTTAGAGAAAGATGTATTCGCTCTTACATCTAATGACCTACAAGCATTTGATATAGTTGTAAATGCATTCGGCGCTCCAGCAGGAGAAGAACATCTTCACGTAGATGCAGGAAACGTACTAATTGAAGCTATGAAAGGTGCACCTAACACAAAATTACTTGTAGTTGGCGGCGCTGGAAGCTTGTTTGTAGACGAAGAGAAAACAACGCGTGTATTTGATACGCCAGGTTTCCCAAATGAATACCTTGCAACAGCTCAAAACCAAGGTAAAAACTTAGAAATCTTGCAACAAACAAACGATATTACTTGGACATTCATCAGCCCTTCTGCACTATTCGCATTAGGAAAACGTACTGGTTCTTATACAGCTGGACAAGACAATCTTCTTGTTAACGCAAAAGGTGATAGCTACGTAAGTTACGAAGACTTCGCAGTTGCAGCACTTGATGAAATCGAAAATCCAAAACACGTAAACGAACGCTTCACAGTAGTTTCTGAAGCTGAGTAATAAAAAAAGCTCGTAAAACATAATGTTTTACGAGCTTTTTTTATTATTGCACTTGTTCTAAGCCATTTGGAGTAATCTTGAAGGAAATTTCTTTAAACTTTTTCTTATCTCCTTTTCCAACTAACTCACTATTTTTGTACCAAATTAAACGACCTGACTCGGCATGATACACTTTCACTACATCTCCATATTCAAAATCCACTCCATTTAGTTCAGCAAATCTTTTTCCAGTTTCTTGCCCTTCTGCTGATACACGTTTCTTTTCAATTCCATTTCGATCATATACTGTCAAACCCATATATTCTTCTTTTTCAAAACGGTAATGTATTTTATTACTAGTAAAGTTTATATTTAATTCTTTTTCATTGTGACGAAGCGTCACTGTTGACATTACATCATTTGAAATCCCTTGAAAAATGATACTGTCACCATAAATACCATTAACTTGAACAGGAATTGAATTTTTATTTCCCTTCTCATCCTCAATTTCTACTAACACTTCCTGTTTTCCAGCGTCTAATTTAGACCATATAATCTTACCTGTTACTTTTACATTCTCACCTAAATTTTGAACAAGTTTACCCGCTTTTTCTTCATCAAAATTCGTACCAACTACAAGGTTTTGTACCTCATTAGCAGGTTCACCATACGGAACTTTATACGGTTCAACTTGCTTCTCGCGAATATCATTACTATCTGTAGCTTTCCATATTTCTTTTTCTAATTTAGGTAAATTTAATTTTTCTATTTTTTCTCTAGTCTCATCACTTGGAGTTAATCCCCATTCTTTAAAGAAAGGAACTAAATTTTGTCCTGCCACTTTTGATGTCATATAAACAAACATTTGCTTTTTCTCTTCATCAGAAGTAGGCAATTCCTCTTCAGATAACAAGCGATACGCTTGATGCAATGTAGGATAAAAATCTTCCCCATAAACGATATTTAATTGCCAAAACATCGTAAGCGGATCAATTTCATCAATTACTCTTTCGGCAATAGGTCTTTCTAAATACTCAAATGATTTTTCATAATGTTCTTCCATGTCTAGTTTATTCCCTAATGCTTTTTGTACTGCTAAAGAATAAATGTTGACTGTTACTTCCCCAACAGTATCCCAGTCCCACGGCCTTTGTTGATGTAAATGTCCAACTTCATGCCATGGTCCCCAACCATCCTTTTCAAGTACTTCTAAATCCAATACTCTATTCATTACTTTTGGGATATATGCTGTACGATAATCTGTTGCAAACATATAATCATCTTCATCCGGATTCCGTTTTTCAACAAACTGAACGTAATGATTTGGAGATTTTGCGACTCCAATACCGTCCTCAGATAATCCTGCTACTGCATTTTCCAAACGAATAATCTTATCATGTAATTTCATTAACTTTGTTGGATCTGTATCGTTCATATGATCTTGAACAGCATTATAACTCGCAGTAATTAAACTTCTCTCACCTTTTAATTCAACGGCATAAGGATCTTTATATTTTTCTAGCATTTCATCCCAATCTTTTTTCGTATGTTTCCCTAATACAAATAAAGGAAAATGAGTACCTCCATTTGTAACAGTTGCTGTTACCTCGCCTGATCTATTTAAATTATAAAAATATAAAATACCTCCATTAGGTGAGGAAATCACATTTTTTCCCGGTTTCAAATCAAATTCTTTCGGGGCTGCTTCTTCATAAGAATGGGTCCCTATAAATGCCTTAATTGGCTGATTTCCTTTTATCTCAATACTAATTTTTTCATTCGGTTTTGTATAAATTCCAGTCGGTTCATTAGGCGAAAAAGCTAATTGCATCTTTAAACGCTCTTGCTCTTCTTCCACACTACCTTTTCCCGGCAACTGAAACGTTCTCTGCTCAAACTTATTCTCTTTAACCTCTTCTAAATTCCCACCTTTATTCTCTTCCAAAGGTGCTGCATATCCTTTCGATGCTTCGAAAGCTACTGGCGATAATAATGTAGATATACATATCCCAGCCACTAATACCCTACTACTCTTTTTCTTCGACATAATCTGTGTCCCCTGTTCTTTTTGTAATGCAAACCATCATAGATATATTCATTTACTGCAAAATCAATTTATCTTTATACAACCATTTTAAATACACAACAAAACTTCGCGCCCCAATATCGCTTACCTTTATTCCCTATATGTATTCGCTTTCTTATATAGAAAAAAATTTTAAGTCTAAAATTCCTCCTCATCTTTCTCTATGTTTTATGATGAGTTCTCCTTTTTTTTACATCACGGGATAATGATAAGAAATACATTTAATATGTATTGTTGTCTATACATGAAAAATGTGTATAAAAATATCGTTTTTTTACAATTCATTCATAGGCATCCATCTATGGACAGTTTTTCCAAAGTGAATTGTACACGATATTTTTCTCCTTAGATAGACATTTCAATTAGATTAATATTACAATTTTATGAATTTAATATAAAAATCGTAATGTTTCAATTTTAAATTATAATGCTATTTTAAAATAAAAAACCCGCCTGAAAGATACTAATCTTCCGGACAGGTTTTTATTAATCCAGCATACGTTTCATTATAAATCCTTTTCCATGTAACCATTCATCTTCAATTTCACCAGTTAAATGGAAGCCTATTGATTCATATAACTTTTGTGCAAGTTTATTTTCTGGATGTATGCTTAAATACATAACTTTGCAATTATATTCTGTGTTAAAATGGTCCATCAACAAACGTAATAATGGTTTTGCATACCCTTTTCCTTGGCATGCACTGTCGATGACAAATTGATTTAAATATACAGCCTTTTCTTCTTCCTCAAACCAGCCATACATTGCATATCCAATAGGTGTATCACCATCATATAGCCCTACCGAAATTGCATCTTCTTTATATTTTGTTTCAGCATCAACTAAACAATTTTCAACTGTACTTTCAATAAATTTATGCTGTTCCTCTGTTACTTTTAACTTAGCAATTTCATGCCGATTTTCTGTCGTTATTTCACAAATACGAAGTTTCATTTTTTATCTCTCTCTAATTTCTTGTTTTCATTATACCGTACTGATCAAAATATTCATGTTGGTGATGCAAGAAATCCGAAGCATGCAAACAAGAACATATATTTTTCTCCATAATTTTCTTTCACTTAAATTTAGTCCTTCAAACAATATCCCCACTCGATTTTCTAATATAATAATTTGATATATATACACATTGAGTCCGAACGGTAAAAGAAAACTAAGTCCTCCCCACCACCAAGACTTTTCATACTTATACAAAAGGGTCGCTATGTAGATTTGTGGTAACTACTCAGCTTTTTCAGACAAAAAAGCAGGCCAAATACATGTTTCCGATTTGAAAACATGAAAAAAAATACTC
>NZ_JAEHBI010000044.1:0-45508 GCF_016483705.1 Bacillus cereus group sp. N6 | reverse complement strand
AGTATTTTTTTTCATGTTTTCAAATCGGAAACATGTATTTGGCCTGCTTTTTTGTCTGAAAAAGCTGAGTAGTTACTAAATTATTTATCGGTAAAAATCAAATTGAAGATGTGACACCACTTGCTAAAATGACTCAGCTTACAGAATTAGATTTACCTAATAATGAGTTAAAGGATATTACTCCATTATCAAATCTAGTAAACTTACAAAAACTTGATTTAGAAGCAAATTATATTTCAGACTTATCGCCAGTTAGTAAGTTGAATAAGTTAGTATATTTAAGTTTTGTTGCAAATGAAATCCGCGATGTTAGACCAGTAATAGAACTAAGTAAGAAGGCTTATATTAATGTTCAAAACCAAAAAGTCTTTCTAGAGGATACAGAAGTAAATAAAGAAGTAAAAGTACCTATATACGAAAAAGACGGCGAGGTATCTACAAAAATCCGTCTGAAGAGTGATGGTGGTACGTATAGTAATGGTGTAGTGAAATGGAGTACACCAGGTGAGAAAGTATATGAATTTGGAGTGAAAGATCCATTTGCAGATACAGGTATTTTCTTTACAGGATCTGTAATTCAAAATGTAGTAGAAAGTAAAGGGGACAACAATTCTAAAGAAAACAATACTTCTAAAGAAGATGAAAAAGTAGAAGTAGTAGAATTTAAAGATGTACCAAAAGGACATTGGTCAGAAGAAGCAATTCATTATTTAGCGAAAGAAAATATTTTCAAGGGATATGGAAATGGACAATTTGGATTTGGGGATAGTATTACTCGTGGACAAGTTGCGTCTTTAGTACAAAGGTACTTGAAATTAGAAAATAAAGTAGAGCAGAAAGAGAGATTTACAGATACGAAAGGGCATATGTTTGAGCAAGAGATTGCCACAGTTGCGCAAGCTGGAATTATGCAAGGAGATGGTACTGGGGAGTTCCGTCCAGATGGAGTATTAACTCGATATGAAATGTCAGTAGTATTACAAAAAGTATTTCAGTTAAAGGGAAATGAAAAGAGTGTAGAGAGCTTTACTGATGTGCCAAAAGGTCATTGGGCAGAAGGCTATGTGAAAGCTTTAGCGGATAATAATATATCAAAAGGTGATGGAAAAGGAAACTTTTTAGGTGATGATTTCGTAACACGTGAACAATATGCACAGTTTTTATATAACGCAATAAAGAAATAAAAGATGAGAAAATACGTTATTCTTTGATTTAAAAAGAATAACGTATTTTTTATGTACAAAATGAAATAGGGAATAGACAGAAGTATAGATATATGGATGGCCCATTTTAAAGAAGAGCTATGAAACTATATTGACAAAAAGGCGTTATCATGTGATAATTCAATTAAATTTTTAGAATAATCAAAAAATACTCCTTTTACATAGAAAGGATTCGAACATTATATAAATATTATGCCGGGGGTGACGAAATGTTATTTTTTCTAAAAAAATGGAATGAATTAAAAGATGTGAAATCTGAATTGGCACTTCGTGATTGGTTTTATGGTACAAAAATTAGTTTATCACTCTGTACGTCAAAAGAGCCGTTAACTTTTTTAATAAACGTTGAGGGAAGAGATAAAGGGTTATTTTCAGAAGAAGACTTTATTGTTGTTAATTGTATGTGTGAGCCAGTATTTGAAAATGAAGAAAAACCAGCTGCAGAATCGTTTATGCATGCGGATATTTATAAAAAAAGTAGTGCAGAATGTATTTTACAAGTGCAGACTGTAGATAGTCATTTAATATCAGAGTTATATGGAGAAGAAGGGGAAGTAACATTCGATAAACGTAGTGTGGAACGTGTTTTTGGAAAAGAAGGTATAACAGAAATGACAATTCCCATTGTAGAAGATGAGAAGAAATTTGCTGATTTATTAGAAAATAATGTACCGAATTTTATTGAAGGTGGAGGAGTAGTTCTTGTTCATAATTATGGCATGATTGTGTGGGGGAAAACTCCAGAAGAAGCGAAAAAATGGCTAGAGGGTATAGAATATTTAATGAATTACCATGTAAAGTTGTTAATGATAAAAGGTGCAAAGAGCTCTGTTATATAAAATGTTTGTGATGTCGTTACAAGTCAATAAAAAATGAAAGCGTTTTAAAAATAATTTCACTCATAAAATATAGGTCTCCTTATTATATATAGATTACATGTTGACATGTAAGGAGGAACATATTTTGCGAGTTAAATATCATTTTCTGCCAAAACAGCAAGTAACATTTTGCAAAATGAACGATTCAGGTGAAGAGGCTTTGCACATTATGAATGAAACGGGATTTCGAGCAATCCCTGTATTAGCAGAAGATGAAAAGAAATTCATAGGGATTATTTATAAAGTAGATCTTTTAGAAAAGAAGTGTAATAGCGGATTAGAGAAATTAAGTGCGGAACATATGCTGGGAGATTCCTCCGCATTTATTTTTGAAAAGGATTCTTTTTTTAGAGCATTTTATGTTATTCGTCGACTTCCATTTTTAGCTGTGCTAAATGACTATAATGAATTTGTCGGTATCTTAACACATTCCAATATATTTGATGTTATTGAAGATTCATTCGGTATGCGGACGGGTGGTTATATATTAACAATTGCAACACAAGATTGTAAGGGAACGATTAAAGAACTTGGGACATTGTTGAAAGCATTTAATATCGGTGGATTATTTACACTAGATAACGGTGATCAATATATTCGCCGCGTTATCGTAAATATAGCAGATGAGTTAAATGAAAAAAGATTAAAGCAATTAATCGAAAAAATAGAGAAAAAAGGATTCAGGGTGAGTCATGTAGATTATATTTAAGGTGAAAAGGAAAGGTACCAATTTGCTATATGCAGATTGGTACCTTTTTAGTGTAAGTAATGAATCTTATTTTGAAACAGGAGGTGGAGATAGTGCTAAATCAGATAAAAAAATAAAATCTGCATGCGCGCGAATGTTAGGAATAGAAGTTTCTATAACACGTGATGTAATTTCACCTGGAGGTCCAACGTGTCCAATAGCTACCATAATCGGTTTTTCTTGAAGTTTTTTAATGAGTAATTGGGCTTGTTTTGAAATATGTGCCGCCGTATACACATCATCAAAAAATAATTGATTTTCAATAATAGGCACTCCTAATTCTTTCCCGATTTTTGGGACAACACTCTTAGGATTTGTTTTGCTATCTAAATAAAATAAACCGTGTTTTTTACAAGCTGCAAGTATAAGTCGTACAATTCTTTCGTCCGCGGTCACTTTTGATCCCATATGATTGTTCATGCCAATTGCATGCGGTACTTCTTGAATCGCTTGTTCGAGTCGGTTATTTATTTCTTCGTCGCTTAAATCAGTTGTAATTGCTTTTGGTCCAAGCCATTCTTTTTTACCTTTAATAGGTTCCATTGGCATATGTATAATAACTTCGTGCCCTTTCTTATGAGCCGCTATCGCATCTTCCTTTGTGGAAGGGAGAAAAGGCATAACGGCAACAGTCAGTGGAATAGGAAGTGATAACATTTTATCAGTCCCCTTCATATTATTGCCGAAGTCATCAATGACAATAGCGACTTTGTTTGTATGGGCCTTTGCTTGAACAGGAAACAAGAAGGATGGTAAAAACATAGTAAATATAAGCAATGCAATCGTATATTTGCGCATATAAATATTTCCTTTCTATTTTATCCCGCTATTTGCGAGCAGTGAGGAATGGACAAAATCCCCAATGATTAAATTTCACTTTATCAATCATCATTATGTTTTGCGTTTTTATATAAATTAAACAAAAAATGTCGAAGAAAAGTATATGGAAAATAGAGAATCCGCTATTTAATTGGTATTTGTAAAAAAAGAAGATGAAAAAAATGTCTATTATTGCGAATGTATTTACAAAGATAGAATAATTTGTAATAATTCTCAAAGTGAGGGTAAAGATTTGTAAATTACAGGGAGAAAATGTTAAATTTTCTGATTCTTCAAATTCAAATATGATTAAGTAGTTAAAAGGCCGATGGAGAAGTAAAGTCGAGAGCACGGAAGTATAATAAGGGGGATATGGATGTTTACTGTAAAAAGGAAGTACACATTAGAAAAGCTTTCACGTGATATTCATATGAAACGTGAAGAAATGATTCAATTAGGTTTAACAAGTGGGTTAAATAGTATGGAGACAATTCAAGTGAGTCAAGAATTGGACAAGCTTATTTTACAGTACCAGTGTTATAAAGAAAAACAAACACCAAAATGGTTATCAATTATAAAGGTACCTATTTTTCAAATTGGGTATGAAGGGAAATCAAGTAATTTTTGGCGAATGCTTGTGGCTGGTTTTATGAAATAAGTATAATTACCCTTTTGGGATAAGGATAATTATACTAGGTGTAACGGAATTTCGATATGAACTGTCGTTCCTTCATTTTCTATACTATCAATAAAAATATGCCCATTGTACATCTCTACAATTCGTTTACATATGACAAGTCCAAGACCGGTTCCAGTATCTTTATTAGTAAAGAACGGATGAAAGAGGTGTTTTTGAATATGTTTCGGAATTCCCTTTCCAGTATCTGTAATTTTCAATTGTGCGTGTGTCTCATTGTTTGTTACGGAAATGGTCAGTGTGTCACCAGAATTCATGGCTTCAATTGCATTTTTTGTAATGTTTAAAACCACTTGTTTCATATGGTCTTTTGAGCAACGGATATGAACAGGATGGTCTGGCAAATGTAAATGGAATACAATGTTATGTAGATTCGCCTCAGATTGAATAATTAATGCTACCTCATTTAGAATGGTTCTCACATCATATGTTTGTTCAATGATAGCAGTTGGCTTTCCAAGAATAAGAAATTCGCTTACAATTTCATTAATCCGTTCTATTTCTTGTTCGATGATGGAAAAATAAAACTGATCTTGTTCATCTTTATATTTCTCTTTTAATAGAGCGACGAGCCCTTTAATTCCGGTAAGAGGATTACGGATTTCGTGGGCTGTACTAGCTGCAAAAGTTCCAACTAATTCAATTTTTTGTAGTTCATTTTGTTGTCTTTCCAGTTTTGTTTGACGTTTTAACAACATATATTGAGCAAGTAAAAATAAAATAGACATTAAAAATAAAGTAGCTATACACTCTATTGCAACCCACTGATATAAAGTTTTTTGATGGATAGGCAATGGAGAAACAGAGACCTTCCAATTTAATCTTTTGAGTGGGGTAGTAAGCATATTAGAATGCGCATCACTTGTTTCGTTATTATCATCGGTGAGAAAAACTACATCATGTTTATCAGTTACTTCAAAATGATATTGTGGCTTAATGGCATTTAAAGATGCTGAAATGTAGTCAAAGCGTAAACTTGCTAACAATAAGCCTGAGATTTCCTTCTGTTTATTGAAAATGGGAGAAGCAATCATAATAGCTTGATGTCCAAGAACACGATCTGTAATGACTGATGATACAGTTGTTTTCTTCGTTTGCAATACGTCTTGAATATATTTGCGATCTGAGACATCAACAGGTGGCCGGTCGCCTTCAGATGCGATTGTAATGATTCCTTCTGGTGTAGCGTAATATAAACCAGAAAAACGTGCATCGTTTCCATCTGTATCATGTACAATTTGTTTAACTCCATTTATATTTCCAGTCTCGGTTCCTACGACCTTTGAGAGCATTTTTAATGCGGAAATTGCTTCACCAAGGTGATGATCTAAATAGTCTCTATATAAAAAGAGAACCGTGTGAGCAGATAGTTTGTTTTCCTGCTTCATTTTATACGAATGATATGAATAAAATGTAGCACCAATCCCTATCGTTGGTAGGATAACAAGAACTATATATAAAACTATGCTGTGGAATTTGACTTTCAATTTGGTACTCCTTCTTTTTTATTATCATTATATATAAACTATGTTAAAATTGTCATGTTTTTATTCAAGAATCATTCATAATATATTTGGGGAGAGGAAATGAATGAGTGAATACTCATTCGGAATTCAGATGAAGTACTAAGTTGTTTTTTCTTTTTATTACTGAGAATTTAAGTGAAGGGTTGAAAGTTGTATGACATCAAATAATGAACGAGAAGATATTTCTCAATCTTTAAAAGTATTTATTGCATTATCTCGTGTACATCGTTCTGTTATGGATACTACAAATAAATCTATACAAAGTAACGGGCTAAATCCAACTGAATTTGCTGTATTAGAACTGTTATATCATAAAGGCGGTCAACCACTTCAGCAAATTGGTGAGCGTATTTTAATAGCTAGTGGCAGCATTACATATGTTGTAGATAAGCTAGAGAAAAAGGGACTAGTAAAGAGAATTCCGTGCCCGAATGACAGACGTGTTATTTATGCACAACTAACTGAATCTGGAGAGAGCTTTATTGCTTCTATTTTTCCAGGGCATGAGCAAGTTATACATCAGTCTTTTGAAATGTTAACGAAAGAGGAAAAGGATGAATTACTAGCTCTATTAAAAAAGATTGGAAAATATGAAAAATAATAGTATGTTTCAAAAGAGCTTTGGATAAAGAAATCCAAGGTTCTTTTGTTTACATGTAATTATGACAGCATCTGCCGTATTTTGTTGAAGAATAAGAGGAGATTTGTAAGTAAGCATTGAATTATAGTAAGGATGCACATAATGGAGAGGAGGCTCGTTCATGTCATTTAAAGACTATGAATATAAACGGCCAAATATTGAAGAATTAAAAGAAAAGTTTACCGTTGCTTTAGAGAAGTTTGATAACGTAAAAACGGTAGAAGAACAAAAACAAGTCATCAATTCAATTAACGAAATTCGCAACGACTTCGGTACAATGGGGAACCTTTGTTACATTCGTCATTCTGTTGATACGACAGATGCTTTTTATAAGGAAGAGCAAGATTTCTTTGATGAATTCTCTCCAGTTGTACAAGGATATGGTACAAAGTATTATAATGCGTTAATTCATTCTCCATTCCGTGAAGAATTAGAAGCGTATTATGGAAAGCAATTATTTGCTTTAGCGGAGTGTGATTTGAAAACATACTCTGATGAAGTTGTGAAAGATTTACAATTAGAGAATAAATTGTCTTCACAATATACACAGTTATTAGCATCTGCAAAAATTGACTTTGCAGGAGAAGAAAGAACGTTATCGCAACTGATTCCGTTTATGCAAGGGAAAGAAAGAAGTGAACGTAAAGCAGCAAGTGAAGCATATTACGGATTTTTAGCTGAGAATGAGGAAGAGTTAGATCGTATTTATGATGAGCTTGTTAAAGTGAGAACGAAAATCGCCAAATCTTTAGGTTTCAAAAACTTTGTTGAACTTGGATATGCAAGAATGTACCGTACAGATTATAATGCGGAAATGGTGGCGAATTATCGTCAGCAAGTACTAGATTATATCGTTCCCGTTACAACGGAGTTAAGAAAACGACAACAAGCACGTATTGGTGTAGAGAAGTTAGCATATTACGACGAAAACTTTGAGTTTGCTACTGGTAATCCAACTCCAAAAGGAGATGCGGATTGGATTGTTAATCATGGGAAAACGATGTATAAAGAGTTATCGGCTGAAACGGATGAATTTTTCAATTTCATGCTAGATAATGATTTATTAGATTTAGTTGCGAAAAAAGGAAAAGCTGGTGGCGGATATTGTACATATATTGAGAATTATAAAGCGCCATTTATTTTCTCAAACTTCAACGGAACATCTGGCGACATTGATGTATTAACACATGAAGCTGGTCACGCTTTCCAAGTATATGAAAGTCGTAAGTTTGAAATTCCAGAATACAATTGGCCAACGTATGAAGCATGTGAAATTCATTCTATGAGTATGGAATTCTTTACATGGCCATGGATGAAGTCATTCTTTGAAGAAGATGCAGATAAATATTATTTCTCTCACTTAAGTTCAGCACTTCTGTTTTTACCGTATGGTGTATCTGTTGATGAATACCAACATTATGTATATGAAAATCCAGAAGCATCACCAGAAGAGCGTAAGACAGCATGGCGTAATATAGAGAAAAAGTATTTGCCGCATCGTGATTATGAAGATAATGATTATTTAGAGCGCGGTGGATTCTGGCAACGTCAAGGACATATTTATAGCTCGCCGTTCTACTATATCGACTACACATTAGCACAAATTTGTGCACTGCAATTTTGGAAACGTGCAAGAGATAATAGACAAGAGGCATGGGAAGATTATGTGAATCTGTGTCAACAAGGTGGAAGTAAATCATTCTTGGAATTAGTAGAAGTTGCAAATTTAACATCACCATTTGCTGAAGGCTGTGTGAAAAGTGTCATTACAGAAATTGAAGCGTGGCTACGTGCGATTGACGACACAAAATTGTAAAAAACATGCGCTTTTTTTCACATGTTTAACATCGACATAACGAGAAAATGATGAGATAATAAAAGAAAATTCAGAATACTAAAGAGGTGTTTCTAATAAGGAGCACCTCTTTTCACCAACAAAAAGGGGGGAAAGAAGTATGCTTCAATCTAATATGGATGTGAGTTTAGAAAGTTTGGTGAACTTATTACAGTCTACTCGAAGCACGCTATTATCAGAAATTGAAATGTTAAATGATACAGAAGTGAATGTAAAGCCACGCCGTGATAAATGGAGTATTATTCAAATTTTGCATCACTTGCATTTAGTTGAACAATCAGTTACATCTGCCCTTGTATATGCTTTACAAAAAAATGAAAGAAATACGACTCCATTTAAAGACCTCCAACTTACGCTTGATCGCACACATAAACGAGAAGCTCCTCAGCAAATGGAACCAACAGAAACGTTAATGAAAAAACAGCAAGGAATTCAATTACTAGAACATTCACGACAAGAACTATTACACGCGCTTCATAGTGTGATAGATGAAAAAGATTTATTTGAAAATGGATTAAAGCATCCTATTTTTAACGATTTGAATTTGTATCAGTGGGTTCAATTTCTTGATTTGCATGAACAAAGACATCTTACGCAGTTAAAAGAGGCGAAACACGCAATTTTGCAACGATAATCAGAAGGAAGTGGGAGACCACTTCTTTTTTGATACGTGCATAGTTTTCTTTCTTATTTTGGAATACTACATGGAGAAAGAACAGAAGGAGTTGAAAAGTATGTCCAAGAAAAAGAAAGAAGAAGAGCGCGCGTGGAAAGCACGTAAAGAAAATCAAAAACCACATGGTAAAGTGAAAGCCTTTGCTGAATTAGTTGAAGGAACAGAAAAAACGTGATGAGTATTTCATCACGTTTTTTGTATGAGTGGAAAAGTTAATAAGAAGGTTGTACCTGTACCTTTTTCGCTTATAATATCAATTTTTCCGTTCATAGCTTGAATAACACTGAATACGACCATCATTCCAAGACCAGTTCCTTTTTCTTTCGTTGAGTAGAAAGGGGATCCAAGGCGTTTTACTTGTTCTTGATCCATACCAACTCCTGTATCTTTTATATACAATTGTATATGCTTATGGTCTGGAACTAAAGTGAGTACGAGATCACCGCCTGTAGGCATTGCCTCAATACAGTTTTTTAAAATATTTAATAAACATTGGTTTAGTTTTTGTTTTTCACCAGCGATATAGAAAGATGTACTTTGTTTGATATAGTGGATACGAACATTTGTTAAATTAGCAAGAGGTGTGATTAAAGATAAGGCATGCAATAATTCTTCCTCTACTTGTAACTGTTGTTCTTTTTCAATACTTGGTTTCGCGAAAGTTAAGTAGTCTGTAAGAACATGATTTGCTTGTTCGATTCCGTTGATGGCTATGTCGATATATAATTTTCGCTCTTGCTCAGTGCATGTATTTGACTGCAAGAGTTGTAAAAATCCTTTTGTTGAAGTTAATGGATTGCGAATCTCATGAGAGATGGACGCTGCCATTTCTCCAATTAAATGGAATTTTTCGGCATTCATAAGTTCGTTTTGAAGACGAACTTGCATTTGTAGTATGTGTAGCAAATATAAAATAAGGATTGTTCCAATTATTGTACATATTTCGTACACGATAATATGGGGTATGTAATCGGCGCTATTTGTAACCTCTGAGAGGAAAGAAGGTACCCAGCCCAAGCCAAATATGAGACTGTAAAAGATAGCGAGTGCTATTTTTATTCGATTAGAACTTCGGTTAAATAGTTTGTATGTTAATAGTAGAACAATAAACAGTAGAACCGAAGCGATAAGGGATGGAAAAACACCTATTCCCCCTAATAAGAAGCGGTATATGTTTAATACAGTTAAGATGGAAGCACCAGCAATAGGGCCCCCTGTTAATGTACCGACAATTAATACGATATGGCGCATATCAAATTGAAATCCATAATTTGTTTTTGCTCCGAAAGTAATACATAGTATGGTAGCGAGGCAACATAATGCAATAAATATAGCTGAATTTAATTTAGGAGAACGTTTCCCTTTTTGATTCCAAAATAAATGGTATACGAGCATTGTAACAAGGATGAATAATATATTTAGAAAGAGATAAATAATAAAGGGTTTCAGTGGGGTGCCTCCTCTCTTCTCGCATTAAATTCATCATACTATAAAATGAAAGAAATGAAATGAAAAATAGCGGAAAAATCAGAAATTTTTTCTGGTAGTATACAATATGTTACAATAAGCTTTGTCAATGAAAGAAGGAATTCCGTGCATTGCACGGGAGAGGTTCGCGAACTCCCTCTATAAAAAACTATGGAAACAACAATATCTTTAGGTATTGTTTTGTTTTTTTATTGTGACAGTTCAAGAACGTTCTTTCTTCTTATTCGTAGTAGAGAAGGAGAATGAGTGAAATGAAAAAAGAAAAGGCAGTTGTTGTTTTTAGTGGAGGACAAGATAGTACGACATGCTTATTTTGGGCAATAGAGCAGTTTGCAGAAGTAGAAGCTGTAACGTTTAATTACAATCAACGTCATAAACTAGAAATTGATTGTGCAGCGGAAATTGCGAAAGAGCTAGGAATTAAACATACGGTGCTAGATATGAGTCTATTAAATCAACTTGCTCCAAATGCGTTAACGAGAACGGATATGGAGATTACACATGAAGAAGGTGAATTGCCATCGACGTTTGTAGATGGACGAAATTTACTATTCCTATCATTTGCTGCTGTATTAGCAAAACAAGTTGGAGCACGTCATATTGTAACGGGTGTATGTGAAACTGATTTCAGTGGTTATCCAGATTGCCGTGACGTGTTTGTGAAATCGTTAAACGTTACTTTAAATTTATCCATGGATTATCCGTTCGTAATTCATACACCACTTATGTGGATTGATAAAGCGGAAACATGGAAATTATCAGATGAACTTGGAGCATTCGAGTTTGTTCGAGAAAAAACATTAACATGTTATAACGGAATCATTGGTGATGGTTGCGGTGAATGTCCAGCATGTCAGCTTCGTAAAGCAGGATTAGATACGTACCTACAAGAACGCGAAGGAGCAAATAACTAATGGATAATTTCTTTGGATTTCGCATCGTAGAAAATTTGCAAAAAATGGACAAGGATATTCAGCGTAAACAGCTCAAATATCATAATAAAAGAGTAATGGTCAGCAAGGAATTTACATTTGATGCAGCACACCATTTACACTGTTATGAGGGGAAATGTAAAAACTTACATGGTCACACATATAAAGTTGTATTTGGGATTAGTGGATATGTAAATGAAATAGGTCTTGCGATTGACTTTGGAGATATAAAAGAAATTTGGAAGAATGAAATAGAAATTTATTTAGACCATCGTTATTTAAACGAAACGTTACCAGCAATGAATACGACTGCTGAAAACATGGTCGTTTGGATTTATGAAAAGATGGCAGAAGCATTACTAAAAGATAATCGTGCGAACGAATATAAAGGAGCTCGTGTTGAATTTGTTCGTCTTTTCGAGACGCCAACTAGTTATGCGGAAGTAAGACGGGAGTGGATGCTCGATGAGTAAAATCCCTGTCTTAGAAATATTTGGTCCGACCATTCAAGGTGAAGGAATGGTTGTGGGACAAAAGACGATGTTTATCCGTACAGCTGGCTGTGATTATAGTTGCGCATGGTGTGATTCTGCTTTTACGTGGGATGGATCGGCTAAGGAACAAATTAGACAGATGACAGCAGAGGACGTTTGGAACGAGCTTGTAGAAATTGGTGGCGAAAATTTTTCTCATGTTACGATTTCAGGTGGAAATCCAGCATTGTTGAAAAATATTGAGTTTCTTCTTTCTATATTAAAAGAGAATGGAATGCGGACGGCAATCGAAACGCAAGGGAGTAAATGGCAAGATTGGTTACTTCAAATTGATGAGATAACGATTTCTCCAAAACCACCAAGTTCGACGATGAATACTGATTTTCAGAAGTTAGATGCTGTTATTCAGAAACTAGCAGGAAAAGATATTAGTTTAAAGGTAGTAGTATTTGACGATTATGACTTTGAGTATGCAGTTAAGATGCACGAACGTTATCCAGATGTTCCATTCTTCTTACAAGTAGGGAATGATGATACAAAAACTGTGGATGATGCGATGTTGATTAAAAAATTATTAGATAAATACGAGTGGCTTATTGAAAAAGCGGTTAACTGTAAAGAAATGAATAATGCAAAAGTATTGCCACAGCTTCATGCGTTAGTATGGGGAAATAAACGCGGAGTATAATGAGAAGGGATGTTTAAAATGGCAGGAAGATTAGATGAAGATTTAAAAGATGTAACTTTATTAGGAAATCAAAATACAAAATATTTATTTGAATATAGCCCAGAAATTTTAGAGGTATTTGATAACAATCATCCAAACCGTGATTATTTTGTGAAATTTAATTGCCCTGAATTTACAAGCTTATGTCCGAAAACAGGTCAACCAGATTTTGCAACAATTTATATTAGCTACATTCCAGAACAAAGAATGGTAGAGAGTAAATCTTTAAAGCTATATTTATTTAGTTTCCGCAATCATGGTGACTTCCACGAAGATTGCATGAACGTTATTATGAATGATTTAATTAAATTAATGGATCCGCGTTACATTGAGGTATGGGGGAAATTCACACCACGTGGAGGGATTTCAATTGATCCTTACTGCAACTACGGTCGCCCAGGCACGAAGTATGAACAAATGGCAGACTACCGTATGATGAACCATGATCTATATCCAGAAACAATTGATAATCGTTAATATAATAGAAAGAAAGGATCTGTATAACATACAGATCCTTTCTTTCTATTATATTATGCATTTTGATTAATGACAGTATAGTTTTTATGACTTACAACTGTAAGAGGTTCCATATCTAGTTCTCTAAAATTTTCCATAATTGTTATATCTACAATAACGGAGTTTTGATTTACTTTTTGAACACGGCCTTGCATTCCACCTTTAAATTCAATGATATCTCCAGTTTCTGCGATCTGCATAAGCAACTCTCCTTGTTACAGTTTTCCAAAAAAAGAATAATTTTGGTTTTTTTTTATTTCCTCTTATTTTGAACCATATTGTCTAGTTTGTAAATGTTTCCAAAGTAAAAATTCGAAAAATATTCACATTTTGTAAGAAAATATGCAAGAACTCCAAGTTATTAGAAAAAAAGAACGGTTTAAATGCGTGCATCTTTATATAGGGGTATAATGAAAAAATACAATAACCTACTAAAGTGGGAGAAATTAGAGGCGGTAAAATGATGTTTGAATTTGTGGGGAGTGTTATAGCATTAACTTTATTTGTATTTTCTTATATAAATTTAAAAAAGATTCGTCATCATGAAACGACTACATATTTTGATGGGATGGATGGTATACATGCTGGGGTCACACATGAGAGTGGTGGGGATATGTAAAGGTGTATAACTTTCTTTTTTTGCGTGGTATGATATTTAAAAATAGTACATAATAGAGTTCGTAAGTGATGAATGGAGAGTGGAAAGAATGAAGATTTCTTTTATTCGTCATGGCCGCTTAGATCGTACTATAGAACCAATGACGGTTACATCCTTTCATGAATGGATGAAAGGATATGACTTACATACTATAACAGAAAAAGCACCTATACCAATGGAAACAATGGAAGCGGTTGAAGCAGCAAAGTTGATTGTAACGAGTGATCAAAGGTGTGCTATACAGTCAGCAGCTGAATTAATGAATTCTTTATCTTTTATGCAAAATTCTCTTTTTAGGGAAGCTGAAATTCCGACGAATTTTTATGCTCCAACATGGTTGAAATGTAAACCTAACGTATGGATGTTTATCGGGCGAACATTATGGATACTTGGTTACTATAAAGGTGTTGAGTCTTATAAGGAAGTAAGAGAGAGGGCAAGGCAAGCGGCTTACTTATTACACCGTTATGCTCTCGTACATGGAAGTATTGCTCTTGTAGGTCATAATTACATTAATGCAATGGTTGGTGCGGAGCTGAGAGCGATGGGATGGTCTGGTTCTCCTATTTTACATAGGAAGCCATGGGGATGTACAACCTATACATTCCACGAAGTGATGGATGGAAATATATTAAATACAAAATTAACATAAAAGCACACGATTTATATATAAATCGTGTGCTTTCTTTTTAAGACATAGAAATTTTGATGTTTAATGTTTTTACGAGGTGTGCATAAGGTTCGCCTACAAGCATAACGATTTGATCTTTTTTATAACCTAGTTTTTCATATAGTGAATAGGCACGTTTGTTTTCTGAATTAACAAGTAATGCGATTTTTTCATGCTCCTTTTCAGTTGCATGGATTTCAGCAGCTTCAATTAATTGAGAACCGATTCCTTTTCCGCCATATGCACTTGAAACTGATAATGTATCAATGTAATATTCATCAAGTTCAGCTTCTTTTTCTAATGTAATTGATTCATCTTTATGTAATTCTCTTAAGTAATGTACAATTGGTGCATCAAGACTTGTTGCTTCACTACCGTGATAAGCGACAATAACCCCAACTGCAACCCCGTCTTGTACATATACAAAACAGTTTTCATAGCTCAGTCGATTTCTCTCTTTTGAGAACCATGTTTCAAGTCCTAGTAATACTTCTGTCTCAACTGTGCTGCCTGTGATTTTTTCAGCAATTTCGTGCAGAGCGTTATATAATAAAGGTGCAATTGCCTTCGCATCTGTCTTTTTTGCTTTCCGAATCATAGTATCCCTCCTAATTCTATTTATATATTGTAGCATAGTGGTATGGAACTTTGCATAATTGAATACTGAAATGATTGATATAGAGAAGTAGCTATGTTAGTATATGATATTTAGTGAACATATACTAAAGAGATCTTTTTTGAAAAATAATGAAAATGAAATGAAGGTATAGCACCTGGATAATTTTACAGTTGTTGACCTATAGAATATACGATAAAATAAAATATTGCATAGAGGTGAAATATATGGATAAAGAATTAGCAAATGCAATTTTGGATCAGCTGAAAAATGGTGAAATAAAGGAGTATGTTGTTACGAAAGATGTATTTTATACGTTCAGAGAAGTTGTAGTAAGTCGAGAAGATTTTAAACATATTATTGGGAACGCACAGCGCGGCGGACAAGTAATTTATACATATTCAGAAACGCCACGTTCGTAACTAGAAGAATATAGGGAGGGGAATTATGGGCGATTTTAAACAAGGCATATTACCGCATTGGGATTATATGTGGAAAGATAGAGCTGGCAATAGGTTTATGGGGATGGTCATGTATCCAGAGAAACGAAAGTGTTCGGCAAAAATGCTTCAGAAAATAAAAAGAGCATATGAAGAGGCTATAGAAATTAAAGTAACCGTACAAGTTCAACATACATATCAGTACGTAGAAGGAATGATTGTGTACTTTGATGAAGAAGCTCCTGTATGTACAATGATTGATAAAGGTGAAAATCCACATCATATATTTGTAAAAGATATTTTGCGCATTGAGCACTCAGAATAATCTTTTTATAAATAAGTTGAATTTCCATAATAATAATCTTTTTCTATAATAGTTATCTTTTAGTATGTAACGCGAACCGAAAGTATATGTATAATATTTAATAAAGTAAAACTGATAAATGTAATCGTTTTTTAGAACAGATTATCGTTTCATGTCTGTTCTTTTTTGCGTGATGCTGGAGAAATATATTCCTCCAGCATTTGCCGTTTTATGACAAAATATATTGGTAACTTTTTTTAAAATAAGGTTAAATTCGTTGACAACTTTTTTGAAAAGCACTTTATTGACATGAGTTTTAGAATGTTGTTTCATAGTCATTGTATTGAAAAAAATCGACTGTCTTGTCGAAAAGTAAAATTTAAAAAAAGAAAGAATTTATACATATATCTTGTGTCTTATTTTGAAACGTAATACAATATATAGAGAAATCAAGAAACAACATACAGAGAGTATAGATTGGAGAGGGAGGGTCGGAAATGATAGTTGCATATGATTCTATGACAGGAAACGTGAAGCGTTTCATTCACAAATTAAATATGCCGGCCGTTCAAATTGGTGAAGATCTAGTAATAGATGAAGACTTTGTTTTAATTACGTATACAACAGGTTTTGGCAATGTACCAGAACGTGTTTTAGAATTTTTAGAGCGCAATAATGAAAAATTAAAAGGCGTATCTGCAAGCGGCAATCGTAACTGGGGAGACATGTTCGGTGCAAGTGCTGACAAAATTTCTGCTAAATATGAAGTGCCTATTGTATCAAAATTTGAGTTATCAGGAACAAATAATGATGTAGAATATTTTAAGGAAAGGGTGCGGGAGATTGCGACACATTGAACTGAATAATGAAATCACGCAAATGCAGGACGGTTTTTATCAGCTTCATAAAGATAAAGAGGCATTAGAAGTCTTTATGGAAGAAGCTAGAGAAAATACCGTTCATTTTAATAGCGTGGCAGAGCGAATGGAGTATATGAAAGAATATGATTACTATTACAACGTTCTGGACGAGTATAGCTTGGAGGAAGTAGAAGAGGTATATAACATCGCTTATGGTGAAAACTTCGAGTTCCAATCTTATATGGCAGCATCTAAGTTCTACAAAGATTATGCGTTAAAAACAAATGATCAAAAACAATACTTAGAAAGCTATGAAGATCGTGTAGCAATTGTTTCATTATACTTAGGACGCGGTGATGTTGCGAAGGCAAAACACTTCGCAAGCATGATTGTAAAACAAAACTACCAACCAGCGACACCAACCTTTTTAAATGCGGGACGAAGCAGAAGAGGAGAAATGGTGTCTTGTTTCTTGTTAGAGATGGATGATAGCTTAAATTCAATCGGCTTTAACATTAATACTGCAATGCAATTATCAAAAATCGGCGGTGGAGTAGCTTTAAACTTGTCTAAGCTACGTGCACGCGGTGAGCAAATTAAAGGTATCGATAACGCTGCAAGTGGTGTAGTACCTGTTATGAAATTACTTGAAGATTCGTTTTCATATGCAAATCAACTTGGGCAACGAAAAGGTGCCGGCGCAGTATACTTAAACATTTTCCATTGGGATATTATTGAATTCCTTGATACCAAAAAAATAAATGCCGATGAGAAGAGCCGTATTCAGTCTCTATCAATCGGAATTATCGTTCCAAGTAAGTTCTTTGAGCTTGCTGAGAAAAACGAACCTTTCCATGTTTTCGCGCCTTATACGGTGTATAAAGAATACGGAAAGCATTTAGATGATATAGACATTGATGAAATGTACGATGAATTAATGAGCAATCCGAAAGTGAAGAAGAAGCCGCTAGATATTAGTGCACGTGATATGCTTATTAAAATTGCTATGATTCAGCTTGAGTCTGGTTACCCATACTTAATGTTTAAATCAAATGCAAATAACCAACATCCACTGAAGGATATTGGAACTGTGAAGATGTCGAACTTGTGTTAAATATGTAGCACCTTCTAGTAGAAATGCTAGTCGAAAACTCCGTTAAACGGGGAAAGCCTCAAATTTGAGGTAACCTACCGTGCTAAATCTTATCTTAGAATGAAAATATAAAAGTTCAGAATGTATCTTATTATTTTGTATAGCAGAGTTATGGGACAACATAAAGTAATAAGAGACTTTCTGAAGTATGTAAGATAAGTAAAAGCCTAACGACTATCCCTTATGGGAGTAGAGCGCAAGCGATTGGCGTTCGAAAAGCGGAGCACCTAATCAGGTAATGCTGTAGGTGATGATATAGTCTGTCCTGTATGGTGACATACAGCAGTTGCATGAGCAACGGACTGAGGAGTAGCGGACTCGGTTGAACATTCGAGACAGAAATCTTCCAGCTTCAAGAAACTTCTGAAATAAATGATTACGGTACAGATGATATTATCCGTCGTGATATTAACTGTAATTTAGGATCGTTAAATATCGTAAATGTAATGGAAAATAAAGAAATTCGTGAAGCTGTTCATGCGGGAATGGAAGCTTTAACAGCTGTGTCTGATATGACGATCATTCCGAATGCACCAACTGTGAAAAAAGCAAATGATGAGCTTCATTCAGTTGGACTTGGCGCAATGAACTTACACGGATATTTATCAAAAAACAAAATCGCATATGAAAGTGCAGAAGCAAAAGAGTTCGCTCGTACATTCTTTATGATGTTAAATTACTACTCTATTGAGAAAAGTATGGAAATCGCTAAAGAAAAAGGCGAAACATTTAAAGACTTCGATAAGTCTGATTATGCGAATGGCACATACTTTGAAAAGTACGAAACGATAGATTACAGCCCAGTAACTGAAAAAGTTCAGCAACTATTTGAAGGAATTCATATTCCAACAAAAGAAGATTGGACAAGTTTAAAAGAGCAAGTGAAGAAGAATGGATTATATAATTCATACCGTCTTGCTATCGCTCCAACACAATCTATCAGTTACGTTCAAAATGCAACTTCAAGCGTAATGCCGATCGTAAGTCAAATCGAATCAAGAACATATGCGAATGCGACGACATATTATCCAATGCCGTATTTATCAAAAGATACGTTCTGGTACTATAAATCTTCTTACGATATGAATCAGTTTAAATTAATTGATTTAATCGCAGAAATCCAAGAACATATTGACCAAGGAATTAGTACAATTCTTTACGTTAATAGTGATATTTCAACACGTGAATTAGCACGTTACTACATCTATGCACATAAAAAAGGCTTAAAGAGTCTTTATTATACGAGAACACGTAAGTTAAGCGTGGAAGAGTGCGTAGCTTGTACCGTTTAATATAAAAAGTGAGACATCATGAGCAGGGTTTTCTGAACCCTGCTCATGCTTAGTTATCAATTTTTCATGTTTATTTAGAGAAGGGGCGATTGAATGCGTGCGGTAAACTGGAACAAAAAAGAAGATGATTTTAGTTTAATGTTTTGGAAGCAAAACATCGCTCAGTTTTGGACAGAAGAAGAAATCGCAGTATCTTCTGACAAAAATACTTGGGCACAATTATCAAAAGAAGAGCAGATTGCTTATAAGCGTGTATTAGGTGGTTTAACACTTTTAGATACGAAACAAGGTGGCGAAGGGATGCCACTTGTACTTGTTCATCTTGAAAATTTACAAGCGAAAAGTGTATTAGCTTTCATGGGAGCTATGGAAGAAGTACATGCGAAGAGTTACAGTCATATTTTCACAACGTTAGCTACTGAAGAAGAAATTGATGATATTTTTGAATGGGTAGACAATCATCCATTACTTGAGAAAAAAGCTGGTATTGTTACTAGTTACTATCGTCGTTTATTAAAGCCTGAAGTAACGAAAAAAGAGTTATACATGGCGATGGTAGCAAGTGTATTCTTAGAAAGTTACTTATTCTATAGTGGATTCTTCTACCCACTTTACTTAGCAGGTCAAGGTAAATTGACAGCAAGTGGTGAGATTATTAACCTAATAATTCGTGATGAGTCAATTCACGGCGTATTCGTCGGTATTTTAGCACAACAACTCTTCGCAGAACTTTCTGCAGAAGATCAACAAGAAGTGCAAAAAGAAACACAAGAGTTATTAATGGAACTATATGAAATTGAAATGGCATACACAGAAGAAATTTACACTTCTATAGGTCTTGTAGAGGATGTAAATCGTTTCGTTCGTTACAATGCGAATAAAGGACTTATGAACTTAGGACTTGAGCCGAAGTTTGAAGAAGAAGAAATTAACCCAATCGTTTTAAATGGTTTACGTACAGATACGAAAAACCATGATTTCTTCTCTGTAAAAGGGAATGGTTACGTAAAAGCAACGAACGTTGAAAAGTTAGCTGATGATGACTTCGTGTTTGATTTTTAATATATACTCATAAAGAAAAGCTGTCTTATTCATTGATAAGACAGCTTTTCTTTATGGATTTGTTTACATAACACTATTATTTTTGTATAACGAGTTTTGTTTAAAAAGTTCTATCCAGCAAATGGATAGAACTTTTTTGTAATTAAATGGGTATTTACAAACTATTTGTATCAGTGTATTATTTAACTAGTACACCAATACAAAAGGAGGGAAGAAATGAAAATAGAGTTTTCTCCAAATACACCAATTTACATTCAGGTAATGGAATACATAAAAAAAGAAATCGTAACAGGACATTTATTGCCGGGTGATAAAATTCCCTCTGTACGTGAATTAGCGAGTGAATTACAAGTAAATCCAAATACGATTCAGCGTACATTTCAAGAGCTAGAACGGGATGGGGTTGTTGTCACACGTAGAGGAATGGGACGATATGTAACGAATGAAGGGGAGAAAATTATGGAGCTGCGAAAAGAGATGGCGAAAGAATTACTTCATTCTTTTATAGATGGAATGGACAATTTAGGTTTTTCAGAAGAAGAAATTCTTACAATCCTTCGCTCTTCATTACACGAGAAGAGGGAGGAGAGCGAATGACAGAGTTATTAAAAATAGAAAACTTATGGAAGAGATACGGATTGAAAGCAGTGATCCGTGAATTAAACATAGAGATTACGGAAGGGAAAATTATAGGACTCGTTGGAGATAACGGGAGCGGGAAAACGACGTTATTGAAAATGATTGCCGGTCTGCAGCATCCTTCCGAAGGCAGTATTACAATCGCTGGTAAAAAGGTAGGATTAGAAACGAAAGAAATTGTTTCTTTTATGTCGGATAAACCAGTATTTGATGATTGGATGACGGTAAAAGATTCTTTATTCTTCTATCGAGATTTTTATAAAGACTTCGACATTCAAAAAGCGGTAGATACAATTGCGGAATTTAAAATACCGTTAGAAGAAAAAATTACAGCTTTATCAAAAGGTATGGTTGAAAAGCTACAAATTATTTTAACATTTTCGAGGAAAGCGAGGTTATACGTACTAGATGAACCATTGGGCGGGATTGATCTCGTTTCTAGGGAGCATGTACTGGAACTTATTTTACAGTTTTATCGCGAAGACTGTACTATTTTAATTGCAACACATTTAATTGGAGAAGTGGAAAATATTTTTGACGAAGTAATCTTTTTAAAAGATGGTGAGAGTGTATTGCATGAAAATGTAGAGGAATTACGTTTCCAAAGAGGAAAAGCTGTTACGGATTTGTTTAAGGAGGTGTTTAGTAGATGAAGGCCAGTTTAATATATATGTACAATGCGAATAAAAAACAAATTTTCATTTCGTTATTGTCATTCATATTTATTGCAGCTGTCGCTTTTGTAAGTATGGGGAATTATATTAAACAAGAATCAGGAGAAGTAAGGCAAATGATTATAGTTGCCTTAGTATTCTTAGTTTATATAATTTTTGCGGTATTAGTATTTCTGCAGGCGATGTCTGCGTTTGGGAAAATGACCGAAAGTACATTATTTCGATTAACACCGATATCTGGTAAAAAAATTGTTTTAGCAATATTGTCATATGCGGCAATTACCTTAATGTGTTTTGAAGTAATAGGTACTATGTTTTTCTATAGCATTTCGATGAAAGTAATAAAAGGTACAGAACTCTATGGATTGTTATTTACCGAAAGTACACTTACGTTAGATATAGTAAAACAATTATTTAGCAGTGTGTTATATGTATTTAATTTATCAAGTGTATTGTTAGTTTTACTTTTTACAGTAGCTGGCGTTAAAGTATTTTCTTTGAAAAAGAAAAAAATGGAGTATGTAATTATTTTCTTCTTATTTTTACTAGTAACGAAAGTAATCAATATGATATATGAAATGCTAGGTGGACTTGCACCTACACCTGCTTTTATAACAAAGTTAGTGTATATAGATGAATCATCAGAAGCAAATGTGTTTCTTTATTCAGAAAAGCTTATGAATTTATATAGTATTGCTTTTTCAATCGGTATATTTGTTTTATTTGTTTATATAACAGGTCGCATAATCGATAAGAAACTAGAAGCCTAAAGGAGGAATCAACATTGGGAAATGTAGTAGTAAAGTTAGAGAATGTTCGAAAAAAGATTGGTGGAACGGAAATTATCCGCGGTTTATCATTTGAAGTTCGTGAAGGGGAAGTGTACGGGTTTCTTGGACCGAACGGTAGTGGTAAAACGACGACAATTCGTATGATGACAGGTCTTATATCAATGACAGAGGGCGATATTACAATTTGCGGTCATAGTATTCGCACGGAGCGTGAAAAGGCGCTAGAGCAAATTGGGGCGATCGTAGAAAATCCTGAACTATATGATTATATGACTGGAATGCAAAACTTAAAGCATTTTGCGAACATGGCAATTACACCAATTAGTAAAGAGCGCATTGCTGAGATTGTAAAGCTTGTCGAATTAGAGCACGCGATTCATAAAAAGGTGAAAACATATTCACTTGGTATGAAACAACGTTTAGGAATTGCACAGGCATTACTTCATCAGCCGAAAATCTTAATTTTAGATGAGCCAACAAATGGATTAGATCCAGCAGGTATTCGCCAAATTCGAGATTATTTACAACGTTTAGCGAAAGAAGAGAATATTGCTGTAATCGTATCAAGTCACTTATTAAGTGAAATTGAACTCATGTGTGATCGCGTCGTTATTATTAAGCAAGGTGAGTTTGTGCAAGAGTACAACTTACACGAACAAGCGAAACATGATGAGACAGTAGTTGTAGCGTTTGAAGTAGATCAAGTACAGAAAGCGAATGAAATCATTAAAGGTAAGACGCAAGGAAATGTAATTGCAGTATCTGTCATGAAAGAAGAAATCCCACAACTTGTAAAAAAACTTGTGAATGACGATGTGCTTGTATACGGAGTTACTGTTCAAAATAAAACGTTAGAGGATGAGTTCTTAGCGATTACAGGGGGAGTGAAAGCGTAATGTTTAAATTAATTCAAAATGAATTTTTAAAGTTACATGCGAAAAAAGGTATGTATATTTTAATTGGTGTAATTGCAGTATTGGAGATTTTGGGAGTTTTAGCGATGCTGAAATGGGGAGACGGAAGTGAATTTAAAGGATCATATTTAGATTTTGCAAGTTCAGAGATTGGTTTAATTACTTTGTTTGCAACAATTTTTGGGATTACGATTGCTTCTCGTATGATTACTGATGAGTTCCAAAAAGGTACAATTAAGCAGTTATTAATCCGTCCAAGAAAGCGAATTACAGTTTTATTCTCTAAATATATTACAGTGTTACTTACTATAGTATTTATCATATTTGCTAGCACGTTAATTGCAATGATTATTGGCGGAATTGTAATGGATGGTAGTAAAACGGAATTAACGGTAGGAATCGTAATGAAATCTACTTTATATCAAGTACTTTCGCCGTTCTTCTTTGCGACGCTTGCATTTTTCTTAGCAAACGTATTTAGAAAGTCTGTATTACCATTAATTATTACGATGTTCCTCTTCTTCTTACAAGGAGCAATTAATATGGTATTAATGATGTTTGCAAAAGGTGTAGCGAAATTTGTAGTGTTTTTCCATTTAAATTTAAGTGTGTACGATAGCAATAAACTAGTAAGTGGCGGAACGGAACCAACATTTACAGAGTTTACATTTACAACTTCCTTATTACTTGTAGCTGTATACTTTGTTGTATTACTTGTAGCATCAAGTGCATTATTCCAAAAACGTGACGTATTATAATAAAAGAAATCCCCGCTTGTAAAAACGGGGATTTTTATTACATAACTTTCTCGTATATTTCAACTGTAAGAAAAGAATGATTACTATATATATTGTTCGAAAGTATTTGAGAAAAATAGGGAGAATTTCAACTATATTCATATTATAATTTAATTATCACACCATTTATTTTACTATCTTTGGGGGTGTTCTATTATGCACTATGCATTTTCACGTATAAGGCTACGCAGTTTTTTTGGATGGATGATTATAGGATTGTTCCTTACGATGATCCCATTAAGTCTAGCAAATGTTTCTGAGAATACGATGGAGGTTATTTCACAAATAACTGTATTTTTTGTATTTCCGTTATTTTGGTTATACGTAAAAACAAATAAAAATAATGTTGTGTTTAACAGTTTTTTTGATAAGCCAGGACGTTTACCGTGGGGATTAATTGTATTAGCAACGATAATGGGAATGATTTTTTCAGTTGGTATATCTCATATTCAATTTTACATATTAGCACATACGTTACCGAATTTCTTAGTTACTATGTTAGAAGAAGGAAATGTTATTAATACGAGTAACATATATATGACGATATTTACTTTCGTTTCAGCATGTGTATTAGCACCTATTATGGAAGAGGTTATTTTTAGAGGCTTCTTTTTACAGCGCATGGCTTATAAATGGGGCATTAAAAAAGCTGTAATCATATCTTCACTTATTTTTGGTTTAGGACATTTTGATGTTATTGGTGCATTTATGTTTGGTATTGTAATGTGCCTTTTATACATAAAGACGAAAAATATATGGACGAATATCGCTGTACATGCTCTAAATAATTTAATTGCAACAAGTATGCAATTTGTCGGTGGAGAAGAGAGTAGCGCAATCTCAATTACTGAATTACAAGCGCAAAGTAATTTATGGATCGGTATTGGTCTTACAGTTGTTGGATTACTTTGGTTAATTCCTTACGTTTGGAAACAATGGCGTACAGTAAAAGAAGTGGGTGTGCCACTAGTGCGCTTTATAAATGAGGAAAAAGTGGTGAGTGCATTACAAGAAAATGAAGTGTATAGTCAAGTGATCGTAACAGATAGACTGATGGCTGTAGAGCTACCAGATGAGGCTGTAAATAAGCTTCGATTAGAAGAAAATGATTATGTAACAGTATCTGTAGAAGAAGATAAAATTGTAATAAAGAAAGCGCGTGATAGATAATTAAAAAGTAGCTCTTAGGAGCTACTTTTTAATTTGTAATAATTTCTACACGAAAATTATTACCGTTCTTTACATATTTAATATCTGTAACAGTGCGGACTGTTTTTAAAATCTCCACTTTTTCACCAATTCGAGGGATAGTCGGAACATTATCCCAAATGCCAAGTAAATCATCTGATTGTGCCGTTTTTTCATAAAACCAGATTTTCAATGTAAAGCCCCTTTCTCGAACTTTATGTATTTTAATACATAATATATTATTTTTATTCTTATTGTAAGGGGTTTTTTTGTATTTTATGAATAAAAATAAATTAAGCTTCTGGGAAGATATGTTCAATATCAGGAGTAAGAGATACTTCTGATAATACGATATGAGAAACTGTCGTTGCATATGAAGAAACATCATTGATAAAATCTTCAAGTTCAACGAGTGAAGGAACAGAAATTTTTACAATGTAGCATAAGCTTCCTGTTACTCGGTAACAAAAACTTGCAGATGGATAAGACTGAATAAACTGTTGCATACGTGTTGTATCACCATTTTTTAAAGTAATTTCTAAAATACAATCTAAAACAAGTCCTGCTTTTTTATAATCAATATCGATTGTGTACTTTTGAATCACGCCTTCACTTTCAAGTTTGCGAACACGTTCTGCAGTAGACGGAGCAGATAAATTTACTCGTTTCGCCAATTCACGCATGGAAAGGCGACTATCATTATATAATTCATTTAAAATCTTTCGATCGACACGGTCTAGTTGCATTTGTAAATATACCTCCAGTAAAATAATAATTTTTGTAAAGGAAAAATATAAATTAAGATTCATATGAAATGTAAAGTGAACTTTATTTATTTTACAATAAAACGGAAGGAAATAGGAGGGGAAATGTTGGAGAGAATTTCATTATCAAATGTAGGAGTTACAAAGTTTCAAAAGTTATTAGGGCATAATCCAGATCTATTACATTCATGGAGTATGGTAGAGAATACACTGTATAATAAAGGAACTCTGTCGGCAGAGCTAAAGGAGCAAGTAAGAAGAACATTAGCGTACGGGAATGAATGTCCGTACTGTATGGCAAAGGGAAGGCCTGATGATATGCAAAAGGTAGAAGAAATGAGTGTCGCAGTTACTTTTGCACATACATTTGTTCATGATAAAAAGGCAATAGATGATAATATGTTTCATGCATTGAAACAATATTGGACGGAAAAAGAAATTGTAGAGCTTTGCGCTTATATTTGTTTTATTACTGCGTCACAACAACTTGGTTTTCTGTTTCAATTACAGCCGAATGAAGGAGAAAATGATGACATCAAATAGCACTTATTATAATTGATGTACAAAAGGCGTTTCAGTTACCATACTGGGGCGAGAGAAATAATCTTTTTGCTGAAGAAAACATGAGAATGTTATTAGCAGAATGGAGAAAAAGGAAACGACCAGTTTTTCATATTCAACATGTAAATAAAGAAAATGCTCAATCGATGTTTTATGAAGGAGCGGAAACGGTGAACTTTAAAGAAGAGCTGAAGCCATTACCAGATGAAGTGATTATTCAGAAATCTGTTAACAGCGCGTTCATTGGGACAAATTTAGAAGAGCAATTAAGAGAGAACAAATGTAATGCAGTAGTGGTTGTAGGATTAACGACAAATCATTGTGTGGAGACTACGACACGAATGGCAGGAAATTTAGGATTTACAACGTATTTAGTGAGTGATGCAACGGCTACTTTTAACCGTAAAGGTCTAGAGGGTAAAGAGTATAATGCAGAGGATATTCACAATATGACACTTGTAAATTTACATGAAGAGTTTGCTACGATTGTAACGACAAAAGAAGTATTAAAATTATTTTAAGAAAATAATTGCGAATTATATAGAAAAAAATAAGAATATTTCGTATAATCTAAGTACAATCATTTTGAAATAGGGGTGGCATCATATGGAGCAAATTCCGGTAAAGAGAATAGAAGAAGTACTTGTTGTAGCAGGGGACGATAAACAGAAGCAAAAGGAATTTTATGAATTGCTCTTATCTACTGAGTTTTATGTTGCTGGTTCACTAGAAGCAGAGGACGGGGCAACAGAAGGAATACTTCGTTTGCGTCATTTCCAAGGAGAGGGTAGATGGATCGTTCCGTTCTTTACACAAATGGAATTTGTAAAAGACGTGTTGCCAGAAGGAACGCCCCTTATTACGATACGTGGAAAAGAATTATTTGGTAGCATTGAGAAAGATGCTACAGCAGTATTAAATGTTGGCACTGATATAAGTAAAACATTTATTCCAGAAGAAGTTGCAGATATCGCATCTGGACGAATTTTTAATTATTATAAATAAAAGGAAAAGCGGAATCGCTTTTCCTTTTTAATTTGAATACGGATTGGCTACGCCAGAAGAAATAGAGATTGTTTTATTATTTGTATTTATTGTCGCTGTAGCTCCAAGAGGAATCCCGATGTTTGGGCTTATATGTCCAATCGGTAAACCGAATAGGACAGGTATATGATATGGTGCGAAAAATTCATATAGTATTGTTTGCAATGATTGAGATGGTTTAGAAGGAGTGCAGTCGTGACAACTTGTAAAAATAACACCGCTACATTCATTAAACTTTCCAGATATAAGTAGCTGATTTAACATACGGTCAATGCGATACGGTTCTTCCCCAATGTCTTCAAGCAACAAAAGTTTATTAGCCGTAATTATCTCATAGGGTGAGCCAATTATACTCGTTAATACAGTTAAATTTCCTCCCGCCAATGTGCCTGTAACTGTACATGGAGAGGTAGGTACGATACATTCTGAAGCAGATAAGATGGTTGAATACGGATGGAATAGTTGATTGAAAGAAGATAAAGAAAGAGAATCTACACCTTTACCTAATTCTTCAACCATTGGACCATGAAAAGTAACAAGCTTTGCATAACGTGAAAAGGCCGTATGTAAAGCTGTAATATCGCTATATCCCCAAAAGATTTTTGGATTCTGCTGAATGATTTCATATTGAATGTGAGGGAGGAGACGAGCACTTCCGTAACCACCTCGTGCACAGAAAATGGCCTTTACTTCATTATTTGTAAATGCTTCATGTATATCATCGAGCCGAACTTGATCACTTCCAGCTAAATATCCATATTTCTCATAAACACTCTTCCCAATTACTACAGATAAACCCATTTCTTGTAATAGGGTTACCCCTTTTAATACATTTTCAATTGTTGGTGGGCCGGACGGTGCAATAATCATTACTGTATCACCTTGTTGTAACGCATTTGGATATATCATTGTTTTCAGCCTCCTTCACTTTCAATATATTCGCTTCATAGGAAGTTCAACCCTTGTAAAAGAAGGGGAAAGTTTGTCAAATAAAGAAGATATAAGGGGAATAGGAGGAGAAATGATGTTTACAAGTCGAGTTATAGATACATTACAAATTAAGTATCCCATCATTCAAGCAGGTATGGCAGGTGCAATTACGACGCCTGAGCTGGTTGCAGCTGTAAGTAATAGCGGAGGACTAGGAACGCTTGGAGCAGGCTATATGAGCCCTGAGCAAATTCGTGAAGCAATTTATAAAATAAGGGAACGAACTGATAAGCCTTTCGGTGTTAATTTACTGTTAACGAAAGAGATACAGATAGAAGAAGAGAAAGTAAACTTGGCAAAGGTATTGCTTAGCGGAGTGAATAGAGAATTCGGTATAGAGGAAAAAGAGACGATAAAGCTTCCAAAAAGCTATAAAGAACAATTACAAGTGTTAGTAGAAGAAAACGTACCAGTCGTTAGCTTTGCATTTCAAACGTTAGAAAAAGAAGAAATAGATGACTTAAAAAGAAGAGGAATAAAAGTCATCGGAACAGCTACTCATGTGAGAGAGGCGAGGGTGCTTGCTGAATTAGGAGTAGACATTATTGTTGGTCAAGGTAGCGAGGCAGGAGGGCATAGAGGAACGTTTATTGGGAAAGAACAGGAAGCTATGATTGGGACGTTTGCATTAATTCCACAGTTAGTAGCAGCAGTCCCGCATATCCCAATTGTTGCAGCAGGTGGTGTAATGAACGGACAAGGGCTTGTTGCGGCATTTACACTGGGGGCAGAAGCTGTTCAAATGGGATCAGCCTTTTTAACGAGTAAAGAAAGTATTACGCATGATGTATATAAACAAGCGGTTTTACATAGTACAGATACGAGTACAACTGTGACTCGTGCGTTTTCCGGGAAATATGCACGGGGTATTCGTAATGAATTTATAGAGAAGCATGAAGGGAAAGAAGAAGGGCTTCCGATGTATCCAGTGCAAAATGTATTAACCTCTAAAATACGCCAAGAAGCAGCAAAACAAAATAAAGGAGAATATATGTCGCTTTGGGCAGGACAAGCGTCATCATTAGCGCGAATAGAATCAGCTCAGCATGTAGTGGAGCGAGTGATGAAAGAAGCAGAGAACGTAATCGAACAATTGCAAAGTGTATATAGAAAAAGACCACTTGAATAATTCAAGCGGTCTTTTCTTTAGTTTGCTTTATAAAATTGTTGGATGGCTTCATCGATATAAACCCAGCCTTTCCAACCTAAGTGCATGTGATCTTTTAAGAAGTATTTATCATACTCATGATTTGAGAAGTCGGCAATTGGATAGCCAGCTTTCTCAATTTGCTCATGAACTTTCTTATAGTACAATTCGCGACGTTCTTTCGGGAAGCCAGCGTAATCGTACCAAGGACCTTTTACAGGAACAGAAATGAAGAGTGGTTTTGCACCAGATTGTTTTAATAAATCAAGTACAATTTGTAAATCTTCATATTCTGGCGATTGATCATAAGCATCATTTTTTAAGTAGCCTTCACGTTGCTTTAATTTCTTCTTGATTTTGCTGTTGAAGTAATCATCTTCGATACCATATTCGTTAGAACCTGATTCTATTGCACCAGTTTGATCTGCATGTTTACGAGCTTCTTCCCAATTCATTTGTTTTAATGAAGGGTCAAGTTTTTCTTTATGCGGTTTAATATCAAACATTGCTGTAAATAAATCTTTACGATCTAAAATGTTACGATAAATATAAGCGAAAGGTTTAGCAGCAAGTGCTTTTACTTTATGCTTTGTATCATCATAAATGATACCTTCAAGCGAAATTTTTAGTAAAGTTTCTTTCTTGACGATCTCAAAGTTTAATAAACGTTTTGCAATTTGCTTTTTCATTTCAGGCTTTAAGTCATCATTGAAAAGCAAGTGATAGCCTTGTTGTTTTGAAAAGTTAGGTGCAAAGTGTGTTTCATCAATACCTTGTGGTACAAACCATTGAGGAGAAAGAACGAATACCATTTTCTTACCCTTCAATTGATCCATTGTAGATGCAAAGTTTAACACATGTACAAGGTCTTGTGTTCCTCCGCGTCCAAGTAGGAATGGTGTGAACCCTTCAGGCTTTACTTTGAAATAATTTGATGGATGGAAAGCATCCATACGTGCGAATTCCGATGAACCGTACATCGGAAGGTATTTCGGGTCTGCTAACATCTTTTGCTGTAATATCATACTTTGAATCTTTTCTTCTTTTAAAGAAGTGGCAGCTTGTTCTACTTTTTCATCACTTAAAAGTGGAAGTAGAAAGCGCGTTGGAATAAGTAAGAATACAGCAAAAAGGGCCAATGCTAAAAGCATCGGACCAAATTTTGCTTTGTTCATCGGATTTCTTCCAACTTCTTGATAACCATGTTTGGTGTAGCCCACTCGTCACGGTCAAAATCAGAAATAGAAACTTCAATATCTAAACGCTCTTGGAATTCAACTAATAAAGATACTACAGCGAAAGAATCAAGAATACCTTCTTCAAATAATTGAACATCTAAGTTTTCTTTCACAATATCGTTCTCACATACTTCTTCTAAAATATCTAATACTTGCTCTTTAAATTCTGCCATTTTTAAAATCTCCTTTATATCCGAAATATATTATATGTGCAACTTCTTACTAGTATAAGAAGGGTGCATTAAAAGTATCTGTTAAGGTGTCCAGAGAAAATTAGGAAACCGAAACATACAACGTGGAACGTAATTACAATCGCAAGGACGTGTGTAAATTTATTGTTTGGCCAAAACTTATGCTTCTTGTTTTTTCGCTCGAAAATATCGAATAAAATAAACAGTGCGGCATGATATAGACCATAAATAACATACTGCGCAACAGCGCTTCCTTGGATGTGCCAAATTCCCATAATGAAGAAGTTTAAAAATGCACCGATATACGAAATTGTGTAACGGTTTTTAATTAACTTTTTCTTCGTTGCAAAAAAGACGAAACGCATGTAAATAAAATCACGGAACCAGAATGATAAACTCATGTGCCAGCGGTTCCAGAAGTCTTTAATATTACGACTAAGGAATGGCTTATTAAAGTTTTCTGGCGTTTTAATTCCCATCATGTAACTGATACCAATTACGAACGCACTATAACCTGCAAAGTCAAAGAATAATTGCATGCTAGTAGCGTACATGAAAATCGTATTAGATAAAAGTGTATCTTGATTGGCGAATACTGCCTTTACAAGATATGTTGTTATTAAGTGCGCGATTATAAATTTATACAGAAAACCTTGGAAAATACGGTTAAGCCCTGTATATAGTAACTTTTGATATTCTTCAGCGCTAGGTGGCTTTTGAATATCTTTTTGGAATCTACGGTAACGATCAATAGGTCCACTTGAAATCGCAGGGAAGAATAAAACAAACTCCCAGAAATTAAAGAAGGAAAGTTCTTTAATTAAATTATCACGAACTTCAAAGACCATTTGTACAGCTCTAAATGTTACGTAAGACATACCTGCGAAAACAATAAAATGTAATTCAGGTACAAATGGTGCGATTTTTGCCAAAATAAGTGGCAAAATCGATAAAATAACAGCTATACAAAACATGAATGTACTATTATTTTGTTTTCTTAAAATTAAATAGCCTTTAATAAGGGCATATTGCCAAATAATAAATGCGGCTAACATAATCGCTTGCTTCGGTTTATCCGAGAAGATAATAACGAGCATTACTAATGTTAAAACGGCATTATATTTACGCAACATTTTACCTTTTAGTCCAGCTATGATAGTAGGTATTAATAAAATGCCCACTATAGCGAAAAAATAAAATGATCCATATGCGGTCATGCTGTAACCTCACTCAATAATTTTTTGCGATCTACCTTTCCATTTGGTGTCATTGGAATAGAAGATTGATACATGAATTTACGGGGAATCATGTAGTTTGGTAATCGCTCATTGAGTTCTTTTTTAATTGCAGATGTTAATTTGAATTCTTTTTCAAATGAATGTTCGCCAGGAACAACAACCGCTAATAAATAATCGTATTTCTCACCTTTTTTAATTGGAACGATAACTGCTCCTTCTACGTAAGAACACGCACGAAGGTGATGCTCAATTTCTTCTAATTCCATTCGATAACCATGCAGCTTAATTTGGAAATCAAGACGACCATTATAGAATAGAAGACCATTTTCAACATAGCCAGCATCGCCTGTTTTATAGGCGCGCTCACCGTCAATCATAGTAAATGCTTTTTCTGTTAATTCAGGGCTTCCTAAATATCCAACACTTACGCTTGGACCGACAATTACGATTTCACCTTTTTCACCATCAGGTGCAATGGTGCCATCTTCTTTCATAATAAGAAGGCGGCAATCTGATTTACAGTAGCCAACTGGAAGTGATTTGTATTGATCAAGCACTTCTTCTGTAACGTGAATACCTGTTACAGCGACAGTAGCTTCTGTTGGACCGTACGTATTCATAATTGTCGCTTTCGGGAAACGCTCAATTAATTTTCTAGCTACTTCATTTGGTAACACTTCACCGCAGAATAAGAATGTTTTCATGTTCGGTAGCATACTCTCAGAGAAAGATGCTTCCATTAAACACATCTCTGCGAAAGATGGTGTTGAAGTCCATACTTGTATATCCGATTGCTCTAAAGAAGCAAACAAGTCTTTTGGACGTGCAATCATATCTTTATCGATTGCCCAAAGTGTACCACCTGTTACTAAGGACGGGTAAATATCCATGACAGATAAATCGAATGAGAAAGGTGCTTGGTTTAAGAATACTTGTCCTGTTTGTAAGTTGAAATCTTCTACAGCCCATTTTGTAAAGCTTACAAGGCAGTTATAAGTAATCTGAACCCCTTTCGGATTACCTGTGCTTCCTGATGTGTAAATAATGTAGAAGTTCTCATCACCTTTTACCGCATGTTCAGGATTTGGAGTGTTCCCTTTATGAGTAAAGAAAATATCTTTTAAGTTGTCTTCACTTACAATGCGAACTGGTAAATCAGTTACAGTTACTTCAGTTCCTGATAAAAGTAGTTTCGCACCAGAATTTTCAGCGATACGTTGTACACGATCAGCTGGGATAGATAAATCTACAGGAATATAAGCGTGTCCAGCTTTTACACATCCTAAAAAGTTAATAATCATTTCAGGTTGCATATGGCCATACACCATAATTGGTGAACGATCATCTGGATACTCAGAAGAAATCCAATGTGCTAACGCATCAGAATCTTCCTTTAATTGTTTGTACGTAATTTTCGCATCTCGCCAAACAAAAGCAGTTTGATCAGGCGTTTCAATAGCCCACTTTTCAATTTGTTCTAATAACTTCATAACGTTCCCACCCTAAAATTCGTTGTAAATAAATGTACTTGTGTTTGTATCATGGAATCCATACAACCAAAGCAATGCAAATAAAATTGCAAGGTAATAAACCGTCTTTGCAACCCATTGTGTGAGTGGTCGAGACCATATCTCTTTTAATCTTTCCATGTCTTTCCCTCTCTTAATGAAATGATAGCTCTTTGTAGGTATCATGTCCTACATTATTGTGAAAAAAACAAAATTCCACATTTTAGGTAAAAATAAGTCAAAAGGCTCTTTTCTGATATTAGCACTAAATACTAAAAAAGAAAATCCCTAACTTAGCAATTATATTACATTCAGCATGAATTTGTAATGGGTTTGACATGTAAATAGGAAGTGGATTGTGTGAATGTATAAAAGTGGTCTGGGAGAATGTATAGAAATGTAATATTTGTTTGAGTTTTTCATAGTTAATATATGAATTGTTAAAGTTTCATAAGAGGAGGAATTTCTGATGAAGAGGATGTGGAAGGATCTTATTTCAGAAGAAAACATTATTAAGTGGAGACAGCATTTTCATAAATATCCGGAATTATCATTTCATGAAAAAGAAACTTCACAATTTATATATGATACATTATGTTCATTTTCTTCTTTTGAAGTAACGAGACCAACGAAGTATAGTGTACTAGCAATTAAAAGAGGGACGGGACAAGGGAAAGTAGTTGCGATTCGAGCTGATATAGATGCTTTACCAATTCAAGAAGAGACAAGGAAATCTTATACGTCTGTGAATAAAGGAATGATGCATGCATGTGGGCATGATGCTCACGCAGCTATTTTGTTAAGTACAGCAGAGGTGCTATCAAATATAAAGGAAGATTTCGTAGGTGAGATTCGTCTCTTCTTTCAGCATGCAGAAGAGGTGTATCCTGGCGGGGGACAAGAAATGGTTGAGGCAGGCGTGATGGATGGTGTTGATTATGTAATAGGTTTACATGTTATGTCTGGATTGGAGAGCGGGAAAATCGGAATTGCGTATGGACCGATGATGGCGGCACCGGACGTATTTACAGTTGAAATTCAAGGGAAAGGAGGGCATGCGGCGAGGCCAGAAGAAACGATAGATCCTATTGCTATCGGAGCGCAGATTATTACAAATTTACAACATATCGTATCAAGAAATACAAGTGCTTTCATGCAAAGAGTTGTTTCAGTTACGCAGTTTCATGGGGGAATGGCTGATAATATTATTCCTAATGCAGCAACTTTAATGGGAACTGTGCGTTCTTTTAATCAAGCGTTAAGAATAGAAGCAGAAGAGAAAATTGAGCAAATCGTGAAAGGAATTACAAAAGCACATGGAGGGAAGTATACATATACGTATCGATATGGATATGATCCGGTTATTAATGATGAATATATTACGAAAGTAGTAGAAGAAAGTGCACTACATTTGTTTGGGAATGAGCGTGTTGTGAAGCTTGAACCTTCTATGGGAGGAGAAGATTTTTCAGCATATTTAAGAAAAGCACCGGGTTGCTTCATTAAATTGGGGACGGGGAATGAAAAGATCGATACTTGTTATCCACATCATCATCCAAAATTTGATGTAGATGAAGCAGCTTTAATTTATGGAGTGGAATTATTTCTAGAGACAGCGATAAGATTACTAAAATCGTAAAAAAGTATAAAAAAAGGCAACTGCGCTCTATCGCAGTTGCTTTTATTTCTTTCCGTCAGAGAGGGCTGAGAAAGAACTATGCTCATTTATAGTATATGAATAGCTAACGGACAAGCTTGTACATTTTAATCATTTTTTTAAAAATAGTTATTGACATTGATAATCACTGTCAATTAATCTAAGGGTAGTTGAAATTGATAATTATTATCAATAGGATGGATGCGACATGTTAATGAGAAAAAAATTTCACCTTCTGCGGAGGGGATTAAAAGATAAAAATAAAGATGTTGATCAGCATATGGAATGGCAACGAAATGTAATTCGATCTGAATATGTAGATGAGAAGAGTACACTTCCAACAGAAAAAGAGATACAAGGTAAAAGGAGAGATTCAGTTGAGTAAGTTAGTAATGATATTTGCAAGTATGAGTGGAAATACAGAGGAAATGGCTGATCATATTGCGGGTGCAATTCGTGAAACAGAAAATGAAATTGAAGTGATCGATATTATGGATTCACCAGAGGCTTCTATACTAGAACAGTATGATGGAATTATTTTAGGTGCTTACACTTGGGGAGATGGTGACCTTCCTGATGATTTCTTAGATTTTTATGACGCAATGGATTCTATTGATTTAAATGGGAAAAAAGCAGCAGTATTCGGATCATGTGATTCGGCTTATCCGAAATACGGCGTGGCGGTTGACATTTTAATAGAAAAGCTACAAGAGCGCGGAGCTGCAGTTGTGTTAGAAGGACTAAAAGTAGAATTAACGCCAGAAGATGAAGATGTAGAAAAATGTTTACAGTTTGGAGCTGAATTTGTAAAACACCTTTCTTAATGGCAGAAGGGAGATGGAGAGCAAGTGCATGAGAAAATCGCAATCAAAACGATGACAGATTATCATTTGTATGATTTTATGCGTTGCCCGCATAAATTTTATTTTCGTCATATAAAAAGAAGAGAACCTTCTTCGTTTGAATGGCAACCAATCGCACAAATGATTGTGAATCGAATTATTAACGAATATTACACACTACCTGCGGGCCAACAAACGAAAATTGTACTTTTAATATTAATAGAAAAGTATTGGAAAAAAGTAAGGGTTAATATGTTTGCTTCGAAGGCGGAGTATTATATTGTGTTAGCGAAGCTAACAGATCACTTATTACAGTTTGTTGAAAGAGATGATAGTCAGACACCGCCGTTATTTTTGTATGAAAAATTTCAAACATATATGGAAGAGTTAGGTGTCCACATGTCATTGACATTAGAAGTTGGTGAGTGGAGTACTGAGTCGTTTGTAATTAAAAAGTATGTTGTCGATGCGGATGAGGAAATGCTTGCTCTTTGTCAAAAGTTAATGACAGTATTCAGTTATAAAGCTTTCGGCATTCTTCCAGGAAAAATTGAAGTTATTAATTTAATAGAAGGAACTAAGTATGAGTACATTCCGAAACAGGAAGATATTATAACTGGCATGGCTGATTTATCTAGAATGAAAGAAATGTTGCAACAACCTGAGCATTATACAGAGCGTCATTTTCGTTCTGAGTGTATGAGTTGTGCGTTTCTTAGTGAATGCCAAAGGGAAGAAGTAAAGAAAGAAGCGAAGCAGAAGAAAAATATCGTACATTAAAGGATGCAATTTTGCATCCTTTTTTGTTATTGACATGAAAAGCTTTTCATCATTTACCGTATATTTGTAGCAGATTTTAATAAAGGGAGGAATAATCAATGAAAGATGAAACGAAAGTATTTCAATGGTTAAAAGAACAGAATGCTCCTTTTGGAATTCAACTGCAAATTTTACAAGCGTTTCAACTGTATCAAATTATTGTTGAAATGGATAAAAAGTTAATGATGTATGAAGAGAGAGAATATCGGGAGAGAATTTAATCTCGGCCCTGTAGTATTACTTTCAGTTTTTCTGTACCTGCTAGGAATTCAAGTTCATTCTTTGTTTCAAAGTTATAAATCATATTATGTAATAAAGGACTGTATTGATAAAAGGTCGTGATGCGATGAATGAGTAATGGATCATGGTGTGAAATAAGCGTACTGTATTGTTCATATACTGATGTAGTAAATTCATGTCCAAAATCATAATATAGCCCAGCAAAATCAAAGGCGGGATCTCCAATTTGAGCATCACCAAAATCGATAATACCTGAAATGGTTTTATTTTGGTGATCAAATAAAATGTGATGATGTGTAAAGTCAGCGTGAATAATTGTTTTTTGAAAAGTGGATGTATCGATACATGTAAAGAAATTTTCGAATAAACAATTTAACGCTGATTTCTGGTATGAAGTAAGACTGTTAGTAAGATATTGAGTTAATTTTGTTTGTAGCTCTTTCCAGTAGGTGAGTGTTTTTTCTATAGGGAATTCTAATGCCTTCACACGCTTTAAAGGAATACTATGTAGAGCCGCAAGGAAAGTCGCTAATTGTGTAATAATTACTTCAAGTTCTTTTTTCTCTAGCTTGGTAACTATCTCTTTTTTAAACGGTTCACCATGAATGAGAGTATAGTAACTACAGAGGGGAACAGTATCAGTATCCTTTTTATAGAATAGGTGATACTTTGGAACCTCGATTTCTTGTAGCAAATGAGAGAGAATTATGCACAGTTCTTTTTCTAAAGGAATTCGCATTGCATATTCTTGTTTTCGCGGGAAACGAAACAGTAGCTCATCATTTACTATAACTGCTACATTATCCCATCCTTCTTCATTTTGTTTATATGAATGTATAGAAAGATTAGGCAAAGCTTCTTTTATATACTGTTTGTAAGAGTCCATAATTGCTCCTCGTTTCTGAATTAAGTTATTCCACTTTATGATATCAGAATTTTCTTTCTATATGTTAAAATATAACTATCATTATGAAGAAGGGCGGGAGTATTACGAAGAAAAGACTATTCATCATTTCTCTATGTATCGCTTTTGGATTGTTTTGGTCATATAAAGAAGAGGTTTTTGCTAGCTTTAAACCGATTAATCAGTACGGATTAAATAATGAATTAAAGAACAAAAGTATAGAAACTTTAACTCATAATGAAATGAAAAAGGTAGGGAAACATTTTGTGACAGAGCAATTATCAGTGTTTGAGCTTAATAATAAAGAAGATGTGAAACGAAAAGGTGAAGTACTATTTGTAAATAGAGGGTATGAACAATTAATAGGAAATTATTATCCAAATCGGTTTCGGGATTTAGAGTATAAATTTACAAACGAGGACATACGTGAAGTGACGGATGAAAGTTTTCGTTATCAAACTGTAGCGTACGTTGCGGGTGCTGAAAATGGTAAGAGAAGCGAAATGAAATTGAATTATGAAATAAAAATTGTAAAGGTTAATAATATATTTAAGGTGTTAGAACAAAAACAGTATGTAAAATAAAGTGAAACATGAATTAGTGCTACAAATAGCGGATAAAAAAATCCCCCAGTTCTTTGAGGGATTCTAAAGGTTTTCATTTTGTTGACCAAGTTCTTTTTGAGCAATATATAAATTTCCTTGCTCGACTTGTTTCTGTGTAAGAACAGAATCACCTGCATACCCTTTTTCTGTTTTCACAGTTCTTTTTGAACGATTGGAATCTTGTTTCTTCATATATAATATGTCACCTTTCCTTAAAAATAAACGAAAATGATGAGTACGAGTAACACCGCAGCAAAAATGGTAATGCCCATTAAAAACGAGGTGTTTTTATATTTAGGTGGCTTATGTACATCTTGCCGATATCCAGGTGAAATTTCAGGGGCGAATTCTTCATCGAATGATTGCTTTTTTTCTTTTTCGTCCATATGTATCCACCTTTCTTTTTCATTATGTTATACGTTCAAAGAAAAAATATGCATAAAGAAAACCGCCCCTCTATCGTGAGCGGCGGTTTTCTGTTGTATATTTTCTTTGAACTTGAAAGAGACGGACAAGAAGGAAGATAGCGCCAAATGCTAGACCGATAATAAGACCGATCCAATATCCTTTTGCTGCCCAGTCAGTATAAGTTGCTAATATGTAACCGAGAGGGAGACCTATTACCCAGTAAGCGATTAATGTCATAATTAAGGAAACATTTACGTCTTTATAACCACGTAGTGCCCCTTGTACAGGAGTTGCAATTGCATCTGAAATTTGAAATAAAATCGCAAATATAAGAAATTCTTTTGCTAAATGATGAACTTGTATATCTGTCGTATAAATTGAAGCAATTGCATCATCAAAGAAGTAGAGAAGAATTGAATATAATAGGGCGAATGCAAGTGCTAAGCCAATCCCGATAAATCCATATTGTTTTGCGTTATTGTATCGCTTTGCTCCAACTTCAAATCCAACAGCGATGGTCATTGCCATTGCTAAACTTAAAGGAGTCATATATAACAAGGAAGCGAAGTTCATAGCTGCTTGATGAGCAGCGATTGTTGTCGTACTAAAATTACTCATCATAAGTGTCACCGCAGCGAAAATACTCGTTTCAAAAAAGATAGCAAATCCGATAGGGACGCCAAGTTTTAAGAATTCAGTCCAACTTGAAAGAGAAGGACGATATAATTGTTTAAATATATTGAAAGATGCGAAAGGCTCTTTCGTACGAATAATAATAACGGTAATGATTAAAATGCACCAATAGGTTGCTGCAGAAGCAATTGCCGCTCCAACACCACCGAGTTTTGGAAAACCGAAATGACCAAAAATTAATACATAATTTAATACTACGTTAATTGGTAATGATAGTAATGTAATGATCATCGTTGTGCGAGTTTTTCCTAATGCATCAATAAAGCCGCGTAAAACAGTGTAAGTAAATAAAGGGATAATTCCAATTGCAATAATACTTAAAAATTGTGCCGCAATACGTTCCACGGGTTCTTCCAGGCGCATGCCGTTTAAAATAGGTGAAACAGCGAAGAAACCGATAAGGATGACCACGAAACTAGCACAAATTGCTAAATATACTGCTTGTATGACAACTTGGGGAACATCCTCTTTTTTCTTTGATCCAACTAGCTGCGCAACAATTGGAGTAGTAGCCATTAAAATTCCTGTTAATCCGGTACTAACGGGAAGCCATATACTTGTTCCGATAGCAACACCCGCTAAATCAATAGGACTTGCGTGCCCGGACATTGTCGTATCGAAAAAACTCATTGCAAATAATGACATTTGCGTTACGAAAATCGGGAAAAATAGTAATACAAATTGCTTTAATTTTTGTGAGAATGAATTAGTTTCTTTCATAAAATCCCCTTTCCGCTAAAAAAACAAACTCATACTATCATACAATTTAATCAAAAAATAGAAAAGAAATACGCGCATACAACATGTACAATCAATAAAAAAAGGATGCACTTTAAAAGGGGATAAGGTATTATGATAAGGTGTGAAAAATTACATATTTGTTATTAAGGAGGCACTACTCGTGGCTGATTGGTTAATTGGAATAATCATGGGTGCTGTTGAAGGTTTAACAGAGTTTTTACCAGTTTCATCAACAGGACATATGATTTTAACAGGTCATTTACTTGGATTTGACGACGAGAGAGCGAAAGTTTTCGAAGTTGTTATTCAATTGGGATCGATTTTAGCAGTTGTTGTTATATTTTGGAAGCGTCTATGGTCGTTAGTAGGTATTGGGAAAGTAACAGATGGACCATCGTTAAATTTATTACATATTATTATCGGGATGATTCCTGCCGGCGTACTTGGCGTATTGTTCCATAGTGCGATTAAAGAAGTTTTATTTGGGCCAGGCCCAGTTGTCATCAGTTTAGTGGCTGGTGGTATTTTAATGATTGTTGCTGAGAAGTTTTCGAAACCAAGTACAGCAAGAACATTAGATGAAATCACATATAAGCAAGCATTTACAATTGGGATGTTCCAATGTTTAGCGCTTTGGCCAGGATTTTCTCGTTCTGGTTCTACAATAAGTGGTGGTTTATTAGCTCGCGTGTCACATACAGCGGCGGCTGAATATACATTTATTTTAGCAGTACCAATGATGGTAGCTGCAAGTGGTTTAGATTTAATTAAAAGCTGGGATATATTAAGTGCGGCTGATATCCCGTTATTTGCAACAGGATTTATTACAGCATTCGTTGTTGCGATGCTTGCAATTGTTTCATTCTTAAAATTATTAGGTCGTGTAAAACTAACACCGTTCGCTTACTATCGTTTCATTTTAGCTGCGGTATTCTATTTCTTCATTATGTAATAAAAAAACTGCCGAGTTCGGCAGTTTTTTTATTTTACTACTTTTTCCATCATGCTTTCCATTACATGTTCCCAAAGAGAAGTATCATCAGCTAATGTAGCACGGAAATTAGCGTACATTTCTTTTTGTTTCTCTTCGAATGTTGGATCTTCTTTTTCAGGCAATGTAGCGCGCATTGAAGTTACTAACTCTTGTACTTTTGGAGCGCGTGGTCCCCAAGCGGCTTGTTCATTTCCATCTTTATCAATGAAAATAAAAATTGGAATGGCACGTGCTGTTCCATTTGTTAAATATTGATCCATTAATTCTAAGTTTTCATCGCGAATTAATAATCTCATATCAATATTTGCAACTTCAGAAATTCGTTTCATAACAGGTACGCATAAAAGAGCGTCACCACACCAATCAGCTGTTAATACGATAACACGCCAGCCATCATTTTGGCGTTCTTCTAATACAGGAAGTAATTCATTTGGAATTGAAAAGTTATTGTAAATGTGCAGTAGCTCATATTGATTTACTTTCATTTCATTCACATATGTATCAAAGGACATACCTTTATCAGCCCATTGTTGTAAGTTCATAAGTAACACCTCTTTAGTATGATTTGTTTTCATTGTACCAATTTTTATATAGAAAAGCTTGCATTCTTACTCTTTCTTGTCACTTAATAATTGATTTAATAGGAAAAGGAATAGTACGACACATAATTCAGTAAGATTGGACAGTTGTACGCTCTCTATCCAATCATCGGCAGTATGAATGACGAACCAATCTAGCGTAATTTCAATGATTGCAAAAAGAGTAATAGCCAGCCAATTTGGCATGTTTTTTGTCATTGGATATAGCAACGCCTTGAGGAAACCGAAGATAAAGAATGTAATACCGTCTAAGAAAGTGATTAATAGAAAAAATAGAAGTAAAGCAGTGCGTGATCTATACTCTATACCTGTAATATGAAAGATTCCTACATAAACAAAGAATATAAATGCAAAAATTATAATGAGAAACAGAATAACAAAACCAATAATCAAAGTCTTATCTTTTAGATTGAGATTAGAAAATTTTTCTTCTTCACTCACTATTCCATCCCCTTTTTCTGGAAAATCAACTTTATTGTATCATGAAATATCTATTAAAAAACTACGAATTGTGGGAAAATAAGGTGACAAAAAGTAAGATTTCATGTAAAATTATTAATAAGGTTTTTATTTAACTAAATGAAATAAAAGGGGCTGTCAAAGTTGTCTCAAAATCGAGAGCAATTAATGGAAGAACTATCGACAAATGTTTTTGCTATGTTCCGCACGTTGCGTAATGATATTGGAAAGATATTTGGTGGTTACATACCGTGGAATGAGTTCATCGTCCTTAGAATATTGAATCGTACGAATAAAGAAATGGTATCACGTGTAGCCAATGAGTTAAATGTGTCGAATAGTCATATTACAGCTGTTACAGAAAAATTAATTAATAAAGGTTTTGTAACTCGTTCACGTTCTACGTCAGATCGCAGAGTTGTATATTTGGAGATTACAGAACAAGGAAAAGATTTAGTTGCAAAAATGGAAGGGGAGAAAAAGAAATATTTACAAGAAAGATTCTCCACGCTTTCAGAAGAAGAAATGAATATAATGATATCAATTTCTAAAAAACTTATTTAATTCATCACAGGTAAGAAAACGCTTACGTAATAAAGGAGAAGACCTTCCTTATGAGAGGAAGGTCTTCTTTCGTATGTAAAAGATTATAAAAAAGAAAATATGTAACATACTACTAGTAAAGGAAGGGGGCAGACATATGACAAATCGAAATGGTAGTAAAGGGAGCGGAAATCAAGGCTCACCAAAATCAGGACAATTTCAGCAAGAGTTTAGTACTGAATTTGAGACTGGTAATGATAATAAAGGAAAAGAATATCGTTCGAAAAAAGGAAGTAAATCAAAAAAGGAGTGAAATAATTCACTCCTTTTTTGATTTAAGATGCTGCGGATTGATCCGTATTATATTTTTCTTCTGATTTTGCGACGATCATTGCGCAAATTGCATCACCGGAAATATTTACAGCTGTTCTTGACATATCTAAAATGCGATCAATACCGATAATTAAGGCAATACCTTCTACCGGTAGATTTACTTGATTTAAAACCATCGTAAGCATTACAAGTCCAACACCTGGTACACCAGCAGTACCGATACTAGCTAGTACAGCAGTTAATACGACGACAGCTAATTGGGACATAGTAAGCTCAACTCCGTATACTTGAGCGATAAACACAGTTGCTACACCTTGCATAATGGCAGTACCATCCATATTAATTGTTGCACCTAGTGGTTGTACAAAAGAACTTATCGCTTTTGGAACGCCAAGTTTTTCTTGTGCTGTTTTCATTGCAAACGGAAGAGATGCATTAGAGCTAGATGTACTAAACCCAATTGCCATTACCGGTCCGAAATGTTTAAAGAAACGGACAATACTTTCTTTTGCTAATACCTTTAATAATCCGCCATAGACGAAGACGCCGTGAATAATAAGTACTAGCATAACGACAATCATATACTTGAACATCGCAGCGACGCCTGCAAGACCCATTTTACCAACGGATGAAGCGAGCAATCCAAATGTTCCGATTGGAGCTAATTTCATAACGAGATTAACAAGATACATCATTAATTCGTTGCCCTGTTCAAGTAATGAATGGATACCTTGAACCCGTTTTCCTAAAATAGCTATACCGAGTCCGATTAATACGGCAAAGGCAATAATTTGTAACATGTTTCCATCAGCCATCGCTTTTGCTGGGTTATCTGGTACGATATTTAGCAATGTATCGACGAAAGATGTTTCGGTTTTTGCCCCTTCATATTTAAGCCCTTCGGTTTTAAAGTTACCGCCAGATCCTGGTTGTATAATCAGTGCAAATGTAACTGCAATAGAGATGGCAACGGCTGTAGTTACAAGAAAGAATGAAATTGATTTTAAGCCGATTCTTCCAAGTTGTTTCGGGTCTCCAAGCCCAGCAGATCCAAGCACGATAGAAATGAATACAACAGGAACAACTAGCATTTTAATGAGGCGAATAAATAATTGACCAAGTGGATTGAACACATATTGATTTAATGGTTCAAAAATGGATGGTGCAGCTAAATTTAAAGTGAGTCCGACGACTAAACCGAGAAATAATGCGATTAAGATTGCTTTTGTTTGTTTCAATAAAACCCCCCCTTTATTTTTGTGAAATTACTTTCTACATTAATTGTACAGAAAAACCGCCTATTTTGACAGTATTTTCTGAATATTTTGTATGAAAATATGTATTTAAATATAGATTGCTTTTGCTAAAGTAAGCAAAAAAGTTGGGGAATCTAGTTAGAACACAAAGTAGACCATCACATAGGATGGTCTAGGGAAGGGGACAATTTATGTCGATTTAATTAGGGATGGAAGCCATTCAAAGACACTGGGGAATGTCTTATAAATTAGGGAGGAACAGCTTCGATACATATACTATAAAAGTTGGATGTGACCCCCACGTGAACATAGAGTGAAAGAGAGAGGGAGTTTTAAATAGAAGATAGAGTAAACAAAAAAATAAGACCATCACAAATGACGGCCTAAGGAAGGGGACAATTTATGTCAATTTAATTAGGGATGGAAGTTGTTCAAGACACTGGGGAATGTCTTATAA